>JAHFUF010000423.1 GCA_023265235.1 Blastocatellia bacterium | reverse complement strand
TAGTGCGTAACTCTAACGTATACTACCTATAGTACGTTATGTCCCTGCAAGGGGTGTTTTACAATTTTCGTTCAGATAGTATTTTCTCAAAGAATTTTCTCTTTCCCCGTATGGGGATGCTTCATGTTAATGTTTAGTATTGTTATTGTAGTTTAAGTATTCCCCAATCTGGGGTGTTTATTTAGTCAAAGATAGTTTAATTATACTACCTAGGGATAATTTAGAGTATTTTCCCCATATGCGGGGATGTTTCGCCAGATAACAGAGTATTATGGATACCGTACTAGTATTTTCCCCATATGCGGGGATGTTTCAGTAGTAAAGTTGTCGGTGAGGTTGATGAAGATCTATTTCCCCCATATATGGGGATGTTTCGCCACTTTCATTAAGTTGGTTATTATAGCCAGGGTATTTCCCCATATGTGGGGATGTTTCGCTCTAAAAAGGTTGGGAATGGTATATAATGGCATATTTCCCCCATATGCGGGGATGTTTCGTCACACTTAAAAGTGTGGTGTGTCATAGCGATGTATTTCCCCCATATGTGGGGATGTTCGCGGTTGCATGATTTCTCAAACGAAGCACTTAGCTAAAGCAAGAGGTATCTTTACTAGGTAGTGTTTTTGTTGCAAATGATTTATAAAAATTTATAATATAATAATACAAAACAGTAACATTTCAGTTTATGGTTAAATAATGAATCTATTATTAGATAAGTGGATTCCGGGAGAAAGTGGCCAGCTCTGTCTGGAAGATATTCTCTCTAATGAAACAGAATATTTTATCTCTTGCCATAGAGATGATATGGAGTTAGGCACTTTAGCACTCATTATCTGTTTAGTACAAACAATATTTTGCCCTCAAGATACTAAACAATTAAAACAGCGTATTAGTACGCCTCTTACGCCGAAAGAATATACTAAAGCTATTAAGCCTTATTTAGACTGGTTTGATACTAATCATCTTCAATATCCCTTTATGCAAGTACGCAGTCTGCATAAAAACCCTAGTTCCATCCAAAAGCTGTTTAATGGCTTACCGTGTGGGAGCAACCATACCTGGTTACGCCGAGAGAGCAAGATTGCCCGCGCTTGTGAAAGCTGTCTGGCGATCATGATCTTTAATCAAGCTAGCAATACGCCTAGTTTTGGCGGGGGCTTTAAATATCCCTTGCGAGGCGGTAGTCCAATTACTACTTTTGTTAAGGTGGGTAATCTGAGAAATACTGTTTGGCGTAATATTCTCACCAAGGAGTTTTGTCAGGCTTATTTCTCTCCTAGTGTCAATAATTTTCCCACTTGGGTTTCTCCTTTAGAGCATAAACAAGAGATTAAAGCCAGTGAGATTGGTTTGTTAAGAGGCTTATTTTGGCAACCGATACAAATGATGGTTGATTGGCAACGGGGAGATATTACTTGTGATTCTTGCCAGCAACCTACCTCAGTTTATGGCGAAAACTTTTCTAAGGAGAAGCTAGAATATAAGCTGGCTGGCCTTTGGCCTCATCCTCATAGTCCCACCAATACTTTCTTAAAAAAAGAAGATAAATCTCTGGTAACAGTAGCTAGTTCTTTTAATAACTCTGCGCCTGGTTGGACATATCTGCCTAACTTTTTACGAGAGGCCACTAAGAATGATCAGCAAGGCTATCAGCCTGCTTTGGTTGTTAAGCACTATCTCCAAACCTTTGAAGCCGCGCTAGAGTCTGTCTCTATTGTATTTGGGGGTTATATCAATAATCAGGCTGCCATCATAGAGCGCCGCCAGGAAACCTTTGATTTAAGAGAGAGTTTACCGCAGCTTAACCAGTTTAATGAGTATCTAGAGTTAGCTTTAGAGGTCAAAACCTTACTAAGGAAAAAAGCGTTTGGCTTAGGTAAATCACTAAGTGATCCTAGTTTACCCGATAGCTGTGAGCGACGTTATTACCAATATACTGAACCACTTATCCATAGCTTAGTACACCAATTTACTAATAATAGCCCAGTTAGTAAAATAGATTTTTTGGCGCAATTAAAAAACATCTGTGAACAGATCTTTAAGCATAGTTTTGGCAGCAAAGCGCAACGGGCAGAGATTCTCAAAAGTAAAGCAGGCTTATTTGCCGCAATTAGCAAGTTAGCACAAGAGTTAGCCGCGAGCTAAGGAGAGTCTATGTATGATTTTGTTGCTATGAAAGTTAGGTATGAGAAACTCTCTAAGGCAGATAAGGCTAAATTAGCCCGAGTGACTAAGCCTGAAGGCTTTCCCATGATTGGCGCAACCTATAAACTCTTACCTGATCAAGAGAAGCCCCATAGTGGCTGGCAAAGAGTAATCTTTTTACTTGCTTTAGTTGAGCATGAACCACAGGGCGCTAGTTTAGGGACACTCTTTGGCGTGTGTGGAATCAAAGAAGACCGCATCCAACGTATCATACATAGCAGTGTTCCCAATACTTTAACCTACATCGCAAGCTGCTTAAAGCTATGTGGGGCTAACAATAAGGTAGACTTCCAGCGCGTAGCCGAGTTGCTATTTTACTGGGGGGATAAGAGCAAAGAGAGATTATTACAAGATTATTACCGAACCATCGAGGAGGTCAAGCGTGTCAACAGTGAGTAATAGTAATTTTATCGACTTTCATGTGTTAGTGAGTCATCCGGCCAGTAGTATCAACCGGGATCAACATGGTAGCCAAAAGACTATGGTGTTTGGGGGTGAAGAGCGGGCGCGAGTTAGTAGCCAAAGTCTTAAACAGGCAATCCGTACTAGTGCTTATTTTAAGCAGAAATTAGGCACTAAGTCTGACCGGACAAGAGAACTGGGCAAGTTGGTAAATAACTATACTGAGAGCTTAAAGAAGCACGATTTTTCAGTAGTACGTAAAACCATTGAGATTTTGTCAGGTAAAGAGAGTATTGAAGTGGACGGCAAAGGCACAATCATGCCTTGGACACTTACAGAAGTGGATAGAGCTTGTACCATAGTAGCCCAAGGAATCAAAGAGTCCTTAGATGATAAGCAACTAATTAAGCGCCTAGAGAAAGAGACTAAAGAGCTAAAAGATGCCTTAAAAGGGGGCGTGGATATTGCGCTCTATGGGCGCATGGTAGCCAGTGGGGTACTGCCTAGCATTGATGGCGCACTATCAGTTGCACATTCTTTTACTACCCATATCTTCAAACCAGAGATTGACTGGTTTAGCGCCATAGATGAATTTACCGGCAATGAAAGTGGTAAATTACAATCAGGCCATATTGATGAAGCCAACTTTGGTAGTGGCGTATTCTATCGTTATGCTTCGCTTAATATTGGTCAATTGGCTAAGAACTTAGGCGTAGAGCGTAAAGAGGCATTAGAACTAGCTAGCCATATTGTTACTTTATTGGCTACCATTACCCCTTCTGGTAAGCAGAAGTCCTTTGCGGCCTATAACCTAGCTGATTATGTGTTAGTGCAGTTTACCAATTTCCCCATGTCTTTGGCTAATGCGTTTGAAAATCCCGTCAAACGAGAGCGGGGCGGGGGCTATCTCCAAAATTCGATTAATGCGCTCGAAGGCTATGTAACTAAGGTTGTGGCGGCCTATGAAGGGATAGTAGAGACTAGTCAAGCGGTTTTTTCTCTAGAACCATCTACCTTAGAAAATAAGAAGAACACAATCAAAGATTTACAGAAATGGATCGCCAAAGGGTAATTTGAGCGGGCTAATTCCCTTTGGAGGTTTCTATGGAAAAAGAGTATTTGATTTTGAAGTTGTCGGGGACATTGCAAGCCTGGGGTAAGCATACCTATGAGGACTACCGACCTACCCACCTATTTCCTACTCGTAGCGGTTTGTTAGGCTTATTGGCAGCTTGTTTAGGGCTAAATCGAGAAGATCTTGTCAGTCAAAATGCCTTAAATAAGAGTGTGAGTTTAGCCGTCAGAGCCGATGACAATGACCGAGATATCCCTATCTCGATTATCACCGATTTTCATACTATTCAAGGCGTGCCAAAAGCAAGCGGGGCAATCAATGCTTATGCCGTAATTACTAAACGGGAATATCTGTGCGATGCCCAGTTTACTGTTGCCTTAGAGTTTCGGGCGGAGGCTAGTTATAACTTGGCGGCGGTTGCTGAAGCGGTGAAGAATCCTTTTTATACGCCATTCCTAGGGCGAAGATCTTGTCCTTGTTCACGCCCCCTGTTTGATCAAGTGGTACAAGCTAACAGTCTCAACGAAGCCTTAGCACAAACCCCGCCCCATAAAGGTATTAGCTACTCTGAAGTTGCGCCCCAAACAAACTATCAGTGTATCCAAGTGCGTGATGTGCCACAGTTTAAGAACAGGCAGTTTAACAAAAGAGTAGTATATATTTACTAGGATATGGGTATGTATTTGTCTAAATTTGAATTGGATTGGTTTGCGGCTCGCAAGCCTTATGATTGGCATACGATCTTATGGTCAGCCTTTGACTCAAAAGAAGCGCTTAACCCAGAGGGTGTTGACTGGTTTGGCGCAGTGGATAAACTCGCTCAGGCCAATAATAGCCATCGTCGGCCTGGACTATTCCAGGTTGAAGATAATAAAGAAAAACGACCCGTAACAATATATTTAGTGTCTGAAAATATTCCCCATACACCTACTGACAACAGGTTACAACTAGTAGGTGCTAAACCTTATAGCCTAAATATTAACGCAGGGGACTATCTCAAATTTAAGTTGAGAGCCAATCCTTCAACCAGAATCCCTAGTAAGGATGATCCCACTAAGTTCAAACGAGTCTATATATTGTCTGAAGAACACCAAAAAAACTGGTTAGCCAGAGCTTTGAGGGAGGCAGCCACATTAAATGATTGTTTTGTCGGTGATCCCCAAAAATTACGCTTTGAAAAACATGCAGTCGTGACAACTATCCAAAGCGTGCTTTTTTGGGGTACGCTCAGAGTCAATGAGCCGCAAGCTTTTGAACAATTAGTGTTTAAGGGGTTTGGACGCGAGAAATTTTTAGGTTGTGGACTTATGATGCTAGCTAAAATCTAATTGTGTTTGTGTGCTATTAGTAGTAAAATCTACTGAGTCTATTATTAAAGTTAATGATTTATAAACCATAGCTATTTGATAACTGAATACATTCCCCGCAAGGGGCTGTTTTATCTTACGTACTTTAATTAGTGCGTAACTCTAACGTATACTACCTATAGTACGTTATGTCCCTGCAAGGGGTGTTTTACAATTTTCGTTCAGATAGTATTTTCTCAAAGAATTTTCTCTTTCCCCGTATGGGGATGC
>JAHFUF010000422.1 GCA_023265235.1 Blastocatellia bacterium | reverse complement strand
AGAGAAAGAAGTATTAGCAGATAAATTAGAGAAATCAGACCAAGAAAAGGAAACCTTGGCAGAAAAACTGGAAAAATCAGACCAAGAAAAAGAGCGTGAGCGAGCAGAAAAGGAAACCTTAGCTGATAAGCTAGCTACTCTTAATGCTAAGTTAATAGCAATGGGTATTGATCCAAGTAATCTGTGATATTACGCAAGGTTAATGAAAATAAAATAAAAGTAAAAAAAATACTCATAAAACAGGAAAAACATTTTCCTGCTTGTGTTCTTTCCCGTATTCTTCCTGTGTTTTCTCCGTATTTCATTAATATTATATTATAAATTACTGCTGTAAAATAAACTTTATATTGATACTAAGTTGATTCTCTAAGATGGACTGTAAGAAATGACAGTATGTTTTAAAAAGCATACGTATTTGACCTGAGATGGACTGTAAAAAATAACAGTAGTTTTTAAAAGGCATACGTATTTAACCTAAGATAGGCTGTAAAAAATGACAGTAAGATTTTTTAGAATTATCAAAAAATAAAAACTGTCTTGCGTTAAATTATTAAAATAAACTTACATAATGATATTACTGTAAGAAAAATCATATTATTATAAATAAATATTTTGCTACTTTTACGGCTTTTGAGGTTTTTGTAAGGAAAAGGGAGAACAAGAAAAAAAGGGAGAACAAGAACTTTTCTTAATTCTCCCTTTTCCTACTAACTGAAAATAATAACCACTAATCCCAGTCCCAATGATAGCCCTAATCCCGATAATTTCCTGATAATCCTAATAATAACAATACGATGGATACAATGATGAGGTTAATAATCATAGTTATTATTTTTATTCCTATTAGCCTAAATAAATTTACCTAGTTTGGTAAGAATTGATTCTACTTCACCGGGGCTAGTAGCATAGGACATAGCAGTATCAATACTAATCAAGCCTTGCTTAACAAGGTCAGTAATATGCTGGTCAAAGGTTTGCATACCGTAAAGATCTCTACCTTGTTTCATCTTCTCAGGTATCTCATTAATTTTGTCGTGAGTCCTAAAGCACTCAGCAGTACCAGCAACAACTCTCATTATTTCCACCGCAGGAATACGTTCTGCTTTTACTTCTGCTTTTACTTCTGCTTTTACTTCTGCTTTTACTTCTGTCTTTACTTTTAAGTCTAGCTGGTCTGGTAGCTGGTCTGAAGCATTAGCATCTAATTGAGGTAATGTAAGTAATGTAGGTAGTAGTCTTTGGCTAATAATAGCGATAAGTGAGCGACTTAGACGATTAAGGATAGTTCTTCCTTCACGCTCTGGGTAGTAACTAATTATTTTCTCTAGAGTGGCCATAACATCAGCAGTATGTATTGCACTTATAACTAAATGACCACTTTCAGCCGCCGTTAGTACTGCTTCAAACGTAGCAGCATCTCTTATTTCTCCTACCATTATTACATCGGGGCTTTGGCGCAATGCTTCTCTTATTCCTGTTGGATAGTCTTTTACATCATATGAATATCTATTATCGTTTGATACTTCTCTTTGAGTAACTAGGCTTCGTTTTGATTTGTATACAAATTCTATAGGATCTTCTAGGGTGATGATATGTGCTAATCTAGTTCGGTTTATATGTTCAAGCATTGCTGAAATAGTTGTTGATTTGCCCTGTCCTGTTGCTCCTGTTACTAGTATTAGTCCTCTTGGTAGGTTAGCAGTATCTTCTAGTTGAGGCGGTAGGTTTAGCTCTTTAAGGTTTCTCATTTCTGTTGGTATTAGTCTTAAGACTATACGAAAATTACCTTTTTCCTTAAATATACTAACCCTAAATCTTTGTGGTATTTTCTCTTCATAGAAATACTTCTGTTTTACTTTTTCTTTTGCTAAGGTATCTAAAGCATCAACTTCGTTAGCTTCATTAACTTCATCAACTTCATTAACTTCATTTAATTCATCAGTTTCACTTAATTCATTTAGCTCATCTAATTCATCATAGGAGTTAGCACGAGAAGAAAATAGACTAGGGAGAATAAGTTGATAAGAAGTTTCTGCTGAAAGAAATACTTCGTTACAGCCAATTTTAGTTATGCTATTGCCAGTAAGTAGGTAGCTAGCAATTACTTCGAGTTCGTGGGCTGTCCAGATATCAGTTGAACCTTTTTGTAGTGTTTTACCGTAACGCCAATAGTAATAATGGTCAGCAGCTAATATTATATCTGTTATTTCGGCTTCAACAGAAAAGGCAAGCAGCCTCTTAAATTCAGATATTGTTTTCTCTCTAAAAGATTTTTCTATCTCTTTTAATTCGGTTTCTTGTTCTTCTTTGGTTATAATGCTAGCTTTGAGTTCGTTTAAGTTAATTTGTTTTATATCCTTTTGCATTTGATTTCCCCCTCTTTGAACTATAAATTATACACTACTGGTTACCAGTTAATGAGTTAGTGAGTTAATAAGCTAATAATGAGTTTGCAATTAACTACTTTAACCACTTTAATTACTTTAACTACCTACTTTAATAAAAAGAATAGATGCAATTTACATAAATATCCTGCTAAGTACATTAGCTTGTTATTTGTTGTTAATATTGATTAATGTTGTGCTTTTTAAGCAAAAGATAAAACCTTCTTTCAAGAAGCCTTAAGTGGCTAATAGTTAATTTTCTATTTCCATCACAAACATTTAAGGCTTCTAGGATAATTTTCTTCTCATATTTATTTATAGCTTGTTCAAAGGGTTCTATTTGTTCAATTAGCTCTTTCTTATCAATACTAGTAGTCTCTGTAGATAATTTATCTGTAAGGGGTTTATCTATAAGCAATTGTTCAGTGATAATCCTAGTAGATTGGGATAAAGCTTTAACGATACTGCGTTTAATATCTATTTCCAAACCACGAATATTGGCTAAGTGTTGTTTTGTAAGTAAGTAGTTTCTAGCTGATTGGGATAGAATAAAGTCTTGCCCTTGTCCATGTAATTGAAGGAAAAACTCTGCTAGAGGGATAATTTCTTCTTTACGCTTATCCAAGGAAGGAAGGTTTACTACCCAAACATTTAACCTGTCAAACAAATCTCCACGAAACAAATCTTTCTCTACCATCTCCCTTAAGTCTTTATTAGTAGCAGCAACTATACGACCGTTGAACCTACGCATCTTTGTTTCCTCGCCCATTCTAGCAAAACCTTTATCTTGAAGTACACGCAAGAATTTAGCTTGACAATCAATAGGAATATCCCCTATTTCATCTAGGAAAAGTATTCCATTCCCTACAGACTCAAATAGTCCTACCTTATCTTCATTGGCACCAGTAAAAGCACCTTTACGATGCCCAAACATCACACTCTCAAACAACTCTTTTGAGAGGTTTGAGCAATTAAAGCTTTGCATTTCTATTTTTTCTATTTTTTCTGTCTTTCCTGTTTTTTCTATCTTTGCACTTAATTCTTGTATGGCACTAGCAATGCGTTCTTTGCCTGTTCCCTTTTCACCAAGAATGAGTATAGGATCATTATTACTATAGCGAGCAACAATCTCTAATTTCTGTTTAATTTCTTTCATTGCAGGGGAAATAAATAAACAGTTACCTATAGATTCATGCGAATATGAGTGTTTACTTATAGTAACTGTTTGAGAAGTAAGCTCAGATAGTAGATATTCTATTTTAGCTAGTTGAGGTGTTTTTTTTAGCGGCTTAAGGTTAGCTTGGGCAAGTAAAATAAGGTTTTTGCGCTCAGAAAGCTCTAGTTTTGCTGACGTAGCTATTTCTACTTGAACCAAAGACAAGTAATAGCGATCTATTTCCTGAAGCTCTTTGATGGCTTTCTCGAAGTAAGCCAGAGAGTGAGTTAGAGAGTTTTTATTAGAATGGGAGCTATCGCTATCACTATCACTACCAGTATTACTATTAATAGTAGGGTTTAACCTTTCCAGCCTCCCTAAAACCAAATAGGAGTAGCCTCTAATAAGTCTTATATTTGAAGAGGTATTTATTTTCTTAAGTTCATTAGCAAACTCTTCGTAATTAAACTTATCAGGCTTATCAACATCAAGTTTAATATCTATATTCCAGATTGCTAGCAAAGAACATAAGTAGGAAGGTAGTGTTGCCTCTTTGTTGATAACTTGCCTAAGAGCAACATCGCAATAATGTTTACTATCTTTAATATTTCCTTGAGTTAAATAAAATTCTGATAAAGTAAAACAAACCCAAACCTTATCTATTAAATCAGTACCTTTTAGTAAATCCTCTAGGAAGGTTTTAGCCTTCCTGTTAGCTTGCCAAGCCAGAAACATGGCTTTCAATAAGTTCTTTTTTGTAGTAGTTAAGCTAGTACTATTAAGTAAATTTTCAATAGTTTCCTGATCATTTAGGTGTAGTGCCTGTCTGAACTGCCAAGCAACATTTCTAAGGTACTCTTCTGAAAGATAAGAGCTAGTAGCTAATTTTCTAGTTGGATTGGGTGAGTCAGTGTTTTGCATAATTAATCCTTAATGAACTAGGCTATTAGTATTAATTAAGTTAATTAATTGTTTAGTTACTTGGTTGCTTAATTAACTAGTTAATTAAATTAATTAATAATTAGTCAGTATAATATAAGTATATAAATTAATCAAGTATTATTTATGTATGCTATTGAAAAGTTTAACTGATTTTAATTTTAATTTGGTTTTAACTAATTTCGGTTTGATAAGCCTTTTACAATGAATGAATAAAAGGCTTATCGGGTAGTTAATCTTACAAGTTAGCTTTAGGAGTTAGTTTTAGTGCTACTTAGAATTAGTAGCTGTGATATAAGCACTAATGCAAAGTTTATCCCTAGATTAGAATAATTTTAAGCAAAATTTCCTTTATCTAAAGCTACTTAGCCCAAAGTCTGGGATGTCTGGAACATCAGTAATACTAAATAGGTTGGAGAATGTGGTATCTGTAGCCATAGAACCATTTATTCCATCACTAAAGGTGACATGGCCTAATCTAAATTGAGCCACAGGAATACTAGGATCTACCTGCTTCATTTCTACTGTGATAGTAGCAGCTTTGGGCAAGCGAACCATTCCATTTCCGGCCTTACTATAATTAATCCCGTAATCTTCATAGTAACCTAAATCTGGTGCAATAAGGCGAAATGTCATAGTGGTTTTGCTGCTAGTAGTAGCAGTTTTATTAATCTCAAAGCTATCTATCCCAGCACTAGCACGAGCCACGCTATTAAATATTACCCCTCCACCTGGTAGAGCTTCTGTTGCTATAGAGCAAGCTCCCCAATGAAAGGGATTT
>JAHFUF010000421.1 GCA_023265235.1 Blastocatellia bacterium | reverse complement strand
TTGCCAAGCTTTAATTCTTGCTCATTCACTTCCAGAAGAAGACGCACAACGTTATCAACAATTCCAACAGTTTGCCCGCCCTCGTGACACTAAAGTCCCTGTAAGTAACCTATTTCGCATTATGCCAGAAGCCTTTAAGCTCTACTTACGTAACTTTTCATTATTCTTCAAAGTTTGTTTGCTAGGACAACTTCCTACTATATTATTTACATTGGTACCAGGACTTCTTCTGTTTTTAGGCATAACAATGGGTTCTCCATTAAATAGTACCCTAGTAGGGTTAACAGCGCTTGTTTTAATCTTAGGTGCAAGTTTCGTTCTTGGGCCAATTATGTTAGGTGCTATAACAAAAGCCATTTTAGATCGTTATCGAGGAGAAACTGCTTCTGTTCTAGGCTCCTATAAATTTATTGTTGGACGCGGGTGGAAGTATATTTCTACTGCGATTATGGGGCACTTATATCAATCTTTAGGTGCTTTCTTATGCCTAATTGGAATGGTTTACACTTTTCCTAGGGGGTTGTTTGTTTCAGAAGTAGCTATTATAGAAGAAAAATATTCTAGTGAAGCTCTTAAACGTAGTAAAAAACTAGCAACAACTAATATTGGAATCCCATTACTTTTTGGATTAATTTGGATTGTTGGGGCTCCCATTATTCAAGTAACAGTACAGTTAATACTTGCATTTTCTCTAAGGCTATTTTTATCTCCAGTTCTAGCTAACCTTATAGCCCAATTCTTTTCTTCTTTAGTAGGTTTAGTTATCTTGCCATTCATTTTGACTACAAAACTATTGATATACTTTCATCTACGAATGCGCTCAGATGAAGTGTTATTTATTGGAGACACACCAAAGAAAGCTATGTATCCAATGCCTCAAGAGTAGATTTGTTAATGGCTCTTAGATAGCCTTAAAGAAGCATAATTACATTATTTCTTAGCCTTATTTTGTTAAGCTTTTCTTGGTAGTAATCAGCCATAAAACTATCTTCGTTACTAGAGTAAATTTCCTCTAATCGTTGTAGTATCATATCAGCAAAAGGAAAATCGTCTTTATCCGTTAGTTTTGCTAGTTTGATAGTGGCTGCACTGTAATTACCTAAAGAAAAATCTATTTCTGCTAAATTAAAAATAATATAAGGGCTATAAACGCTTTGAGGAAAATCAACGATTAGTTTTTCTAAAATAGCTTTTAAATTAGCCTCTTCAGACACTCCAGGAGTATCTAGCAAGGAAATAAAATTAGGCAAAGCTTTTAGCTGGTCAAAGACTTGTTTGTCTATCCCTAATGGTTCAACTATATTTATTGTCAATAAATTAGAGATTAGTCTTTCTTTTCCTTTATAAAAAACTAATTGTAAAGAATATTCACCAGTAGATAAAAATGCCTCACTACGAGGAATTATTCGGTATTGAAGTTGTTTTTCTGATGTAGGGATTTCTTCATAAGAAACTAGTGCAGCAATAGAATTAGATAATTGAGGGAGTTTTAATTTTTTATCATTAGAAAATATTTTTAATGCTACATCGCTGTCCCCAAGCTCTGGTTTAGCCATAGGCATTATTGCTTCACCAAGCTTATTTTTTAATGTCACAGTTATTTGAATTGGTTCTAGTAAGAGGATATTAGGTTTAGATGTGGATAATTCTAGCTCTAATTGCTGGAAGTTTAACTTTTGTTTTTCATTAGCAGAAACTGTTTCTAGAGAAAATAATATAACTAAAAGTAATAAGAAAAATTGCGCTAATTTCATGACTTTCTCCTAGGTTTATTTAATCATTTTTGTTCAATCGTTTAATCATTTATTGAACCATAGCCACCACCACCAGGGGTTTCTATTACAATTCTGTCTCCAATTTTTAATTCTACAGATTGTTTACTAGATAAATTTTCTTTACCTTCGCTTGTAATTATATAAGCCTGTCCAACTAAACCAGGCTCACCACCAGCCAAACCATATGGGGGGAAATGGCGACGATCTGAGAGTAATGTTACTTGAGCAGGGGTAAGAAGCTCTAATTCCCTAATAATGCCATTACCGCCTTGATGTTGTCCTTTACCTCCAGAATTGTTACGCAATTTATAACGCCTTACACGTAGAGGATAAGCATATTCTAAGGCTTCTACAGGGGTATTAAGCGAATTAGTCATATGAGTATGCACTCCGCTTAAACCTGAAATTGTTGGTCGTGCGCCCATTCCACCTGCAATTGTCTCATAGTAGGCAAACTCTTGCCCTGTTAGGGAGTTTATTCCCCCAATAGTCAGATTATTCATAGTTCCTTGGCTTGCCGCAGGAATTTCATTAGGTAGTACTTGAGAAAGAGCTTTTAGCAAAACGTCAACAATCCTTTGAGAAGTTTCCACATTGCCTGCTGCAACAGCAGCAGGAGGGATTGCATTAACTATTGTTCCTAGTGGGGCTGTTACATCTATTGGCTCTAAAATACCTGCATTAGCTGGAACTACTTCTTTTAATAAACAGCGAAAAACATAAAAAACTGCTGAAACAGTGATTGCTAAAACAGCATTTATTGGCCCGCTACATTGTTTGTCTGTTCCGCTAAAGTCAACTTTTGCTTGATCACCTTTAATTTGAATAGTTACAGCTATTTTTATAGGTTTATTTGTAATACCATCATCATCTAAATAATCTTCTGCGCTATATTCTCCATCAGGTAAATTGATAAGTCGGTTTTTCATCATTCGTGCAGAGTAAGATATTAGATTGTTTGCATAAGCCAAACATTCTTTTTCCCCATACCTCTCGACGATTTCTATTAACCGATTGCTGCCTGTGCGAATTGCTCCTATTTGAGCAGTTAAGTCACCTTCTCTTTCTTCTGCTAAACGAACATTGCTTAAAAACAATCGCTTAATATCTTTGTCAAGTTCACCTTGTTTAACTAGTTTAATTGGTGGAATACGTAAGCCTTCCTGATAGATTTCCGTTGCTGTCCCCATAGATCCAGGGGTTGCACCACCAATATCAGCATGGTGAGCACGATTAGCTACATAAAAAGTAGGTTGACTAGCTTTTTCTCCAATATAAACAGGTGCGATCATAGTTAAATCTGGTAAATGTGTTCCACCTGCAAAAGGGTCATTTAAGAACACTATATCGCCATTTAACATTTTTTGTTCTTTAATAGCAGCTTTAACTGACATAGGCATTGAACCTAAGTGCACAGGCATATGATCGCCTTGAGCTATCAATTCACCATTTTTTCCAAACAGAGCACAGGAATAGTCACGGCGTTCTTTGATGTTTGGTGAAAAAGCTGTACGTTTTAGCACCAGTCCCATTTCTTCCGCTACAGAATGGTAAATAGCTCTGAAAATTTCTAGTTTCACAGGATCAACTATATTAGGTAATGTCATAACTGATTAAGTATTTAATCTAGTAAAGAGTAGGGAGTAATCCCAGTAGCAAATCATTTTAATTATAAATAGAAACAAATATTTGTGATAGCAGGAAAAATATCTAGTTTAGGTAAAAAAAAACTTGCTTTTTATCTATAGGATATTTACAATGCCAAATAGCACAATAAGCACAATAAACAGAAAATTTCAAGTATTAAACCAAATTAAACTGACTTAAACCTGACTACACATGAGGTAGTCCACCGATAATAGCAACCCTTAGTGAAAGCATGGGGCGCAAAGTTCTCAACCTAAGTTTGTTAAGGGACTTAGATAAATATGGTTGGAGAAATGCCGAAGTGGAAGCCAATGCTGCGAGTACCAAAAGTTTGCCCGCACTTTTTCTCATCAAAGGCCAATCCACAAACAAAGTTTTTTAACTCAAATCAAACATCAATGATTGTTGTGAATGTTTGTTTTTGAATCGTTGTGGAGGTCTTATGCAAAAGAGAAATCTAAAATTATATTTTATAGGCTTATTATTAGTCTTATCAGTTTTCTCCTTACCTACTAACACATTAGCCCAAAACAAAGAAAATTGTTCAAACCAAATAATGACTGATGCAGATCCTAACCTGCCAGTAGCTGTAACTACTGATGAGTATAAAGAATATCAACAAATTACTTCTCAAGCTTGCTCGCAAACTATGATTGACCAAGGGCTAGCTTTTATTGAAAAAACCCCTAAGAGTCAAATGTGCTTTCCTCTTTATCAAAATTTAGTTACTGCCGCAATTCGTCTTAATGATTTTGAACAGGCTTTTGTCATTGGTAGAAAAGCTTTAGCCAGCTATCCAGAACATATGCTAGTAATGACTCAACTAGCTACTATAGCTAGTAATCAAATGCTTAGGGGTGATAGTAAGTATTTTGTAGAAGGCGAAAGGTTTGCTCATCAAGGGCTTGAATTATTAAAAGCAAACAAAATGCCTTCGGGGTACTTAAATGTAGAGTGGAACTCTTATAAAAATAATCTTTTGGCAGATGTATATCAATCATTAGGAATTTTTGCACTAATGAATAATTGCTCGCTAGATGCGGCTCAAGCATTAACTACTGCTACAGAACTTAACCCAAATCAACCCTATACTTACTTTTTATTAGCCAAAGCACAAGTTCAACTTTACCGAGATGGAATGCGCAACCCTATTAATAGTTTTATTACTAATAGCAAGTTTGCTTCTTTAAATGAACAAATTGTTGCTACTTATGCCAGAGTTTGTGTGATGACAGAAGAAGAAAAATATATCCCACTACGTAAGGCAATAGATTATGATATTGAAATATTGAGCAAAGCGTTTCCTAATATAAAACCCTACTTAGCCCAATCAATACAAACTATACGTAATGAGGCTAATGCATCTTTAATTAAAGCGGTTGCTCAGTAACGGTATGCCCCGCGCGTCTCGCATCGAGAACAAGCGAGGCTCGCTTTTTAAGACACGCGCTTACCTCACAGCGCGTGTTTTTCGTTTTAAAACATTTTTATTTGATTAAATAAAAATATTTTCTAAAAACTTGTTTTACCCATCAAAGTTAATATATTATCAGTAATATTAGTTATTAAGCTAAGAATCAAGTTTAAGATATCTAAAACAAAACCTAAAAACCTTATTACACCTTGCCAAAGACCGATGAACGAGGAAGACCTATTTAGTAGTTTAATTGGTAAAACTTTAAGCAATAACTATCAGTTAGAAGAAAAAATTGCTGTTGGTGGTATGGGGGCAGTGTTTCGAGCTATTGATCTAACAACCAATGAACCTGTTGCTATTAAGGTACTTTCTCCTAATCTAAGTATAAACCCAACCTTTCTTAAACGATTTGAGCGAGAAGCCAAAGTAGGATGGATGTTGTC
>JAHFUF010000420.1 GCA_023265235.1 Blastocatellia bacterium | reverse complement strand
TATTATTGCTCTTTGTTGCCAATGAAGCGCGTCTGCTTTTACAGTTAGAAGAAAGCTAGCAAAAGTCCTTATGGCTTGTGCTATTGTCGCTAGATAAAGAAGTAAAGCAGGTATCCCCCACCAAACAGCAATTTGTAGGAAAGTAGAATGAAAATGCCCTGGGGGGAGTTCTCCATTACGAAACATTCCCCATTCTCGCCAGTGTTTGCGCTCGCTACCTTTACCAATACCTAAAACAGGATGTTTTTTTACTAAGTCTAGACCTTCTTGCCAAACCTCTAGTCTCCAAGTTGTGCTACCATCCTTTAGATCAATCATTCCAACCCCTCGCCATTTAGCAATAGCATAAACCCCTACAGGTAAAGCGACTAGCAAAATGCCTACTAAAACCAAACGTCGTTGTCCTTGGGAAAGTAGCGTAATGACAAGGGCTGACAGCCCAAGTGAAACCAGTGGAGCACGAGTTGCGGTAAAAATAAGTGCAGCACTAAAAGCGATAGCTAAGAGTCCAAAAAATAAAAACCATTTTTCCCGCCTTGGGCAAGCAAGAAGAAAACCAAACAAAAGCGATGTAATTAATTGCAAAACCTCTGCATAGGTTGAATAATGGTTATAAAAACCTTGAGCGCGAAAATCCCTAGCAGCAGAAACATCTATGCCAAAACGAGCAGATCCAACTAGCTCTTTTTCCTTTTGAAAACGCCGTCTAAGGATTTCTCCTGTTAAGAGTAGCTCATTATGACGAAATTCTACTTTTACCATACTATCCGCTGAGCCGTTATCTACAGCATCAGAAAGCACTTGTAGTGACGTTATTGCTTTACCATCAGCTTTTAGTAGTACATCTCCTTCCACAAACATAGCTGTAGTCCTACGATTAATTAAAGCCCCTGAATAAATCTTATCTATACGTAAGCCTTGCCCTTTGGTTTTTTGATAGATTGAGTAACCAACATTAATCGAACAAGAACAAATTAATACAAGTGCTAGCCGTCGCGCCCTTTGTCCATCACAAGCCCTTGTAGCAACAAAATAAAATAGACTAAAAAAAGCTAGTTGTTTTAACCCACTAAAGCTAGTCATTCTTTCATAGGAAAAACATGCTGACAGCACTGCCCAAGCAAATAGCCCTAATAGCGGTAGATCTAGAGGGGTTCGTTTAATAGTAAATTGTTTTTTTAGAAAACAGCTTATAAGGTAGAAAAAAGCGGCGGCTAAAAAACTGCCTTGCGAGCCAGCAATGCTATGTGGAGCAGCTAGAGCACAGCAATAAAGTAGTATAGTAGAAAATTTCTCAAAATAATTTCCTAAAGAAAGTCTAGAATTACTGACTATAGTAGCTTGAATCAAGACAGATATTTTTCCTTTAACTTAGTGTTATAGTAGGGGTTATAATGGGACTAAGCGCACTAGACTTTCCTGAGTTGGTATTAATCACAAAATCCCCATCAGGAAACTCTAGCCTAAGGATTTGTTCTACTAGCTGATACTTTAAAGTAAGAAACTGGCTAGAATAAAGCTCTGAAAGGGGTTTGTTAATATCAGCAAACAATGGATCAAAAATATTACTACGACCCCCTATCATAATTTTTTCGCCTTCGCGACGAATATAACCTCCACCTACTACAAAAAATTCAACCGGATTTTCTTCAAAACGTTCACCAAAAGTTTGCTCTAAATACTCGCGTACCTTGGCAATAGCTAAGGTATTATTTCGCTCTGTATGAGGAAGTATGCTAACCATAGGGTGATCAACCAAAATTATTAAACAAAACTTAAAAGATCGTTCTTCAGATCCTTTGTTTGAATTAGCAAAATACTCTTCTAGCATTTGCTTACTCTCTGGAACAATTGCATTGGTCGCACCTAAAAGAGTGTCTAAATCAATGCGAAACATCTCTGTGCGATCTAGATGATCGCTAACTTGTTCCTTAGTTAAATCTACTACGGTTTTACCTGCTTCACCATAGGTTTCCATACAGGAAAAAATTAGGTTATAAACTTCTTTACAAACAAAAGGGAAACTAAGCAGTAAATCCCTTTGTTTTGCTGGAATTAGCCCTTCATAACGATTTTGAAATAGTGCTGCATATTCAATATATTGACGTAAGTCCCCACGACGAACTAGCAATATACTTTTTAAGAGTGAAAGTTTATCTTCTAACTTTTTATTTAGAAAAACACGATAAAACTTATCAAAGTTTTCCATTTCTGATTCAGTTAGAGGAGTATCTACAGCACAACGTCCTTCGGCAACCAATTGATTAATTATTTTATCTTGATTTTCCATAGAAATTATTAAGGTTTATTTATAGTAACTAAAACTTCATTAGAAGCAGTGCTCTCACCATTTTCATAAACTGCGGTAACAATATAGTTAAAAGTTGCTTTACTATTAACTGAAACACTATCAACAAAAGTGGTCATTGTTGCTGGCACAGTAGCAACTAAATTTGTTGGGCTAAGCAGTACTGGAGATGAACTAGACCGATAAATATTATAACGTAATAAATTATTTGTTAGAGTAGTTCCAGCTAAAGGAATTATTTTTACAGCACTTTGATTGCCATTACTATCGACTAAACTTACTGATATTGTTTTCAAAGTACCTGCCCGCACTTCTTTAAGAATACCAGAAACAGCAAAATTAATATTGAACTTTGACTGACCTTTAACAGGATTACGTACTAGATCTAGTGTAAAAGGAGAGAAATTTTCTAGTCCATTATCACCAACAATACCAATAGCAAAAACGACTCTATTGCTACTATCAAGAAAACCTAAGGTCATTCCTACTGTATCAGCATCATTATCTAGACCATCAAGGTTTACTCCTACTGTGTCATCTTTATCAAAAATTGCCGCATTAGAGTTCATAACTGCTGGTGCAACTCCACCACCAGCACGCCCACTAATAGGTGTTACTGTAGGGGCTAGGTTTAAAAACCCTGCATCATCACGAATGCTACTAGCCCAAATTGCTGCACTAGGAAAGCCTTTCAACCCTTTTAGAGTAAAAGGAAAGCTGCCATTGGGTTGACCTGTAAAATCTAGCGGTTTGTTAAAAACTGCTTTGTCTCCAAAAAGCAATAAACTACCATTACGAGGGCCTGTAACTACTTTAAGATCCTTACCTAGTAGTATAATTGAAACGCCACTCTTTGCCCCTAAATCACCATCAGGATCAGAGACAGTAAAATTAGCATTGGCTTTATTTTTTCCTTTTAAGGATACTTGTAGATGAGAAATTTGTGGTGGTTGCCCGCTTGCAGCAGGGTTAATAGTACTTTCTTGTGGAGTAGAATGTACTACTCCAAAGCGATAGGATGGGGCTTGGCCTTCTTCCATAGCTAAAAACTCTGTTTGATCATTATCTCCTAGTTGTGACAAATCTAATGTAGGCGTTGATGGTATTGATGACATTGGTGACTGCCAACGAAGCATTACTTTGTCTGTTCCTTGTAAACTCGCTTCAAGACCACGTACTGGTTGAAAATCATTTTTTTGGCTAAAAAGATTAATAGCAAAATCTGTAGCATTAACCGAACCCCAACCAGTAGATAGATCAAAGTTAGGTTGAGCAGGAAAACCTACAACTCCCCCACTACTA
The DNA here is from genome assembly GCA_023265235.1 of Blastocatellia bacterium. Taxonomy (GTDB): domain Bacteria; phylum Acidobacteriota; class Blastocatellia; order Chloracidobacteriales; family JADJPF01; genus JADJPF01. The sequence goes on along the minus strand of JAHFUF010000420.1, from coordinate 1,676 downwards.
TTATCACCAACTGTCACATCGTTATAAACTTTTGGCCCACCAACGGCTTGATTGGCACCTAAAGCATAAATACGGAAGTTAGCATTTCCTAACCTAACGCCTTTATTAAACTGTTCTACTAGGGTTAATATCCCTGCCCAAGAGGGAGCCGCTGCACTAGTACCTCCAATAAATGTAGTAATACCACCTTGGACAATAATGTATCCTGGGCCAAGAGGATCAGCCATCAATGCTACGTCTGGGATAGCACGTTTATTCTCTCTAGGAACTCCTGTACCAACTTGGTAAGGTGGCCTTTGAAAGACAGTACTAAACCCACCACCACCACCTCGGCCAGTATTCCAAACCACTTCTCCACCATAACTAGTAGCATCACCGCTACTGTTAAACATTGGATTTAGTCTTGTGCCACCTACCGCTACTACATTAGGAGAAGAAGCCAGTCCGTTAACAGCTAAACGCCCATCTCGACAATCATTTGCGCCATCATCACCAGAAGCAACAAAAGTTGTTTGCCCCTGTGTAACACCTTGAGCATAAAGGGTGTCAAAAGCCTGTGTGCTATCCATTAAACGCTGCTCACACAAGCCAAAACTTAAACTCACAATAGGGATATTAGAAAAATTATTATAAATAGCTTGTAATGATTGGCTAATCGTGGGAGCAATAATCACTTGAATATTGGCTTTTGGTGCCACAGCCCCAGAAAGTTCTGTATCTAGTAGGACTTCTGTTTCCTCGACTCCTCCCCTGTTAGCCACAGGGCCAAAAGGAAAAACTTTTTTAGGATCGTTAGCAGGTAATCCAAAATCAGCACGAAACTTTTGTACATCGCTAATATTAAAATCAGAGCGAGCAGCAATAGCAATATCTTGTCCTGTGCCATCAATCCCTTGGCTAATTAATGGACTTGTATTATAAACAACCTGAAAATCTTTTGGTGATAGGGCTGTACGTCCATTAACAGTAAGGTTACTAGTGTTTTGTGTGCTAATTTTTCTTGTCAGCTTGTTTGACTGAGGAGCTATTACTAAAGGTTCTGGTTCCGAAAAGTTTTCTAGTCCTGCTATCAGCAGGATTTCACGAGAAAACTTTGCTGGAACTTCTGGAGCATAACTAGGAGCAAAATACTCTTTTTCTTGGAATTGATAGTGGTTAAGCTCTACTCTAAAAACTCTTTCTATTTGTCCAACATTACCGTTAAAGTCAATAGCTAAACGATTTGGCCAAGTATATGTTACTTCAAACCCTTCTGATTTTAGCCAATCAACCATAGCTTGATATTGGCTTTCCTCTACACCAAAACGCTTGCCAAACTCTTGAGGAGTAATCCATTGGCGATACTGAAGCGATTTTTCATCGTGTAATTCTTCAATAAAAGCGTCCAATTTAGCACGATCAGACAAATTTAACATTAAAGTAAGGTTTATACGCTTTTCTTTAGCCATTGGTGCAACAAAGCTAGCAAGGCTAAGTTCAGAGCGTACTTGTCTTATTAAAGTAACTTTGCCTGCTAAATCTCGGTTGGCCGAAAAAGCTATTTGCCTAGAATATAAAGCCTCAGCACCAAAAATCCCTAAAATCAAAGTAATTAATAATATTTTTCTACTAAAAAATTGTTGGAAGCAATTGCGTAGCATTTTTTAAACCTCTGCTATCTCTGGTTAAATATTAAT
>JAHFUF010000419.1 GCA_023265235.1 Blastocatellia bacterium | reverse complement strand
ATGCTTACTTTATGCGTAACCTAGAAGAAACCCTTCTTAGATGTTCGCAACTTGGTGAACCTTTAGGGTTGATAATCTTTGGTGTAGATAAATTTAAACACGTTAATAACACATATGGCTACTTATTAGGCGATTTGTTACTTAGGGAAATAGGTCATTTACTTTGTCAAAACCTACCAGAGCAGATGATTTTATGTCGTGCTCCTGGGGATGGTTTTACTACTATGGCTGTTACTAAACAACCTGAGTTAGTAGTCCAATTAGCCGATAAATTAATTACTTTAATTGGTCAAAGTCGGTTTCTTAGCAAAGAATTACCTGATGGAGTAGAAATTACTTTATCTGCTGGAATAGCTTTTTATCCTGATGATAGCATTGATGCAACAGATCTTTTTGAGTTATCAAAACACTCTTTGACAACAGCTAAAGCCTTAGGAGCAGGGCAAGTTGCTCGTAAAGGTTCAAGTGGTCAACTAAGTCAATTAACTAGTCAAACAGAACGACAAGTACAATTTGAAAGCTTTGTTGGTCGTAACGCTGAACTAGAAAGATTACAACGAGGCTTTGATCAAAGTGTCGCTGGTCGTGGTCGATTTGTACTTATCACTGGAGATGCAGGGTTAGGTAAAACCCGTTTGGTAGAAGAATTTCGCCGTCAACTAGCAGGCAAAGATGTTCTGTTTCTACAAAGCCGCTTTTATGAATCTGGTGGTGCAATTCCTTATAAAGCATTTTGTGATTCTTTGCGAGGCTCGCTACATTACTTAATGGAATATAACCCAGAAGACACCAAATTAGTGTTTGGCTCAATGGCAGATAAAGTAATTAATGATTTTAGTAGTAATGACCCTCTTTCTTTACTCTTAAGTAATGAGCCAAATTACAGTGCTAATGCTGAACAAGAAAAATACCGTATATTTGATTATCTAGTACGTATTTACTTAAATTTATCTAAATTACGACCAGTCATTTTATTTTTAGATGATTTACATTGGGCTGATGAACTAACCTTAGATTTTCTTGCTTATTTAATGCGTAACACTTCAGGAGAGAGAATATTCTTTCTTGCTACTTCTAGAGAATGGGAACTTGCTAATGAAAGCAATCCTGTGCGCGCTTGGCTAAGGCAAATGAGCCGCTATGGTAATCAAGACCAAATTAAGCTAGCTCCTCTAACAGAAATAGAAATTGCTAAAGTAATGGAATCAATGTTTGGTTATATTGATATTTCTCAAGCAATGCTAAGTAGGTTATGTCAAGAAACTAAAGGTAACCCTTTTTACTTCAATGAAATTATCCGCTTACTACTAGAGGAAAAAGCAATTGAATGGTTTGAAGATCGCTGGCATTGCAAAGACGTTACAGAAATACGCCTACCTACTTCTGTAGTAGACTTAGTAGAAGCTCATCTAGTTAAATTAGCTCCTCAAGACCTAGAGATTTTTACCCAAGCTGCTGTTTTAGGAAATGAATTTACTTTTGATTTACTACAAGCAATAACAGAAATAAACGAAGATCAGCTTTTAGCAATTATTGAAGCAGGACTTAGAGAGCATATCTTAAGAGAAGAACCTAATGTCCGAGAAGACCGCTATTCTTTCTATCATAGCACTGTGAGAAAAGTGCTTTATGAACGTACTAGCCGCCGTCGCCGTAAACGTCTACACCAACAAATAGGTAACAAACTGGAAGGGCTTTATGCTAATCAAGCAAATAAAATTGCGGCTGAACTAGTCTATCACTACTATAATGCAGAAGATTACGAACATGCACTAAGTTATGCAGTAGAGGCAGGCAATCTAGCCTGGCGAGCATTGGCTTTTTCTGAAGCAGCAAAATATTATGCTTGGGCAGAAAAATCTATCCAAAGCCTTACATCTTCACTTAAGGATCAAGGACGTATAACTGGAAGTAATCAAGTATTACAACTAGCTGCTTGTGGTTTGCAAATTGAAGCTGACCGAATGGCACAGTATCACTTAAATTATGGCCAACTCTTTATGCAACTTGGTACTCATCAACGTGCAGAATCTCAACTAAGACAAACCCTAGATCTAGCCAGACAAGTCCGTTCACTAAAACTTGTTGGACGTGCTTTTACTGCTCTAGGAGAACTCTACCGCCAATATGGTCAACTCGCGCGCGGCCTTGAATATGGCGAACAAGGTTTAGCTGTCCTTACATCAATTGAAGATTCTGAATGGGAAGTCCAAGCTTTAATGGTAATTGGTGCTTCACATGAAGGCTTAGGACATTTTTCTCAAGCATTAGAACAGTATGAAGGTGCATTAGTACTTGCACGAAAAATCAAAGACCGCTTCCAAGAAAGTACCGCACTTTGGGGCATGGGAGTAATTTATTTTCGGCTTGGCCAATATGAAAAAGCCCATGAATCTGCCCGACGAGCATTAGAAATTAGTACAATGACTGGTGAACGCTTAGGTCAAGAACGTAGCCATAACCTAGTAGGAATAACTCTATTAGAAATTGGTCAATTTCAAGAAGCACTTAGGAATTTTGAAAAAGCTTTGAAAATTGCTCGTGATATGGGCTATAGACTACGTGAAACTTCTACTCTTAACAATATTGGTGAACATTACCGTAGACAGATGCGTTACCAAGAAGCTTATGAATATTATCAACAAGCACTTTCTATAACTAAAGAAACCTCTGATCGTCCTACACAAGCCGCTATACTACTTAATATAGGACTACTTTACCAAGGCCAAAGCAATCACGAAACTGCCCTAGGAGAATTTATTAAAGCGCAAAAAATAATTCAAGAGCTTGGCCTTAGACCTACAGAACTAGAAACCCTAGTAGCAATTGGTGATTCTCTCTCAGCAATAAACAATATCAAAGACGCGCAAAGCTATTATCAATATGGCTTAGACCTATCACGTCAATCCGGTAGCCCTGTCTTTGAATGGCGTGCTTTATATGGGTTAGCACGTTGCGAAATAGCCAAAAAACATAAAAACACTGCATTAAAACTATTAGCCAAAACCGTAGAAGTAATAGACTTAATGTCTTCAGGGTTAACTACTTATGCTAATCGAGTAAGTTTTCTCAAAAATAAACAAGTTGTTTATAATGACTTAGCAGAACTCACTCAAGAGTTAAACAAAGACGAGGTTGTGTAGTTATGCTAAAAAATAAATCAAAATACATTTATCAATTAGGTTTTTCTTTGTTAATTCTAATCCTAGTCTTTTCCTCTACAACTCTAGCGCAAAAACGTAAACCTAAACCCGCTCCAACAACTCCATCTACTCCGACTGAAAAGGCCGAACCAACTAAAGTACCAGAGCCAGTTAAACCCCCAGAACCAGAAACACTTCGCCCACCAGAAACTCCATTAACCGTTGAAGAAATGGAAAGGTTTGTAGCTATAATTGAAACTGCTATGGGAGATATTACAGTAGAATTTTATCCAAAAGTCGCTCCAAATCATGTAAGACAGTTTGTTTGGTTAGCACGCAGTGGATACTTTAATGGAATGTCTATAAGTAGAGTTTTGCCTAAATATATTATTCAAAGCGGAAATCCTGGTTCTTGGGAAGATACAAACTCCAATAAGAAAAAGCGTTTTGAGATCCCTAAATTAAAAGCTGAGTATGACGCAAATATCAAGCATACTCGCGGAGCACTTTCCCTAGCACGTCCAAGTGGTGATCCTGATGGTGGCACATCTCATTTTTCTATCTGTGCACAAAAAGCTTCTTCATTAGACGGACAATATAGTGTTTTTGGCAATGTAATAAAAGGATTAGAAATAGTTGACGCAATTTCGGCAGTACCTCTAGCCGAAGCAACTGATAAACCTGTGGATAGAATTGAAGTTAAACAAATTAAAATTAAAGAAATTGAAAAACCTCTAGAAACCGAGCCTAAACAATGATCCTAGTAATTGATAATTATGACTCATTTACCTATAACATAGTGCAATACTTGGGTGAGTATGACCCTAACATTTACGTTTACCGCAATGATCAAATTACTGTAGATCAAATTAAACAACTTAATCCTAAGCATATTGTGATTTCCCCAGGCCTAGGCCGCCCAGAAGCAGCAGGCATTACCACAGCAGTGATTAAAGAATTTGTAGGCAAAATTCCAATTCTAGGTATCTGCCTAGGTCACCAAGCAATAGGTTTAGTTTTTGGAGGTAATGTAGTTGCTGCCCCCTACTTAATGCATGGAAAAACCAGCGAAATTTGCCATGATGGGTTAACAATTTTTCGTGGATTAGAGTATCGTTTTTCTGCTACTCGCTATCATTCTCTAGTCGTAGACCGTAATACAATTCCCCCAGACCTAGAAGTTTCTGCCACGACACCTGACGGAATAGTAATGGGACTCAGGCACCGTCGCCACGCTTGTGAAGGGGTTCAGTTTCATCCTGAATCAATTATGACTCATAATGGAAAGCAATTACTAAAAAATTTCCTTACACTATAAGCTTAGTTTCAAACTAACTTTCAAAAAGAGCGTACTAGCTTAAAAATAAAATTCTAGGAGCTTTGTATGAGCAACGAAAACGACCAACTATTACCAGACGAGAGTGACGCTCAAACCTTAAACAAAATGGCTGCACAAATAAAGTCTATGGATAGCCGTTTGGAAGTCGTAGAAACCAAAGTTGATGCACAGTCTAAACAGACTAATGCTAATCTGCTAAATGCTTTTGCTGAGATTCTTAAAGATGCTCTAGCCCAACAAAAAGCTGAATTTGATGAAGCTTTAGCTCAACAAAAAGCTGAGTTCGCTGAAGCTTTAGCTCAACAAAAAACTGAGTTCGCTGAAATGCTAAAAACAGAAGTGAATAATCTTAGGTTAGAAATGCTACAAGAATTTCAGCAAGTTAAGCGTGAAATTAAAAGTATTGAGCGTAGTTTTCATCCAATCTTTAAAAATATGGGCGATGAAGCAATGAGAACAGATGAGATTGAAGATAGAGTAGAGAAACTTGAGAAAAAGCTAGCCAGTTAAGCCTAAGTAAATCACTTGTCCAATAGCAACATACTTATTCTATTATAGTTAAGTCCTAGCTGCTTAAAGGCTAACTAGGACTTAGCTTTTTACCCTACGTCCTATTAAGCTCCCAAATCTGGTAAAGCCTCCACTATTTTCACGGTTTCCAAACTCACAGTAACAACCTGCCCAATCAACCTAACAATATATTCTGGATCATCTTCTTGATTAGGATCATTTACAATTCCACTTCGTTTATCTGTCGTCACTTGATATTGATCAATAATCCAATCTAGCGCAGACCTATTACCTAAA
>JAHFUF010000418.1 GCA_023265235.1 Blastocatellia bacterium | reverse complement strand
AAGGTATTTGATAATAGTTCACTATAGCTACTAGATTTACTTTGTCTGTGTAAATCACTAGAAAACCTCCCAATAGACATATTAGTAATAGTTAGTAGTCGGTTAAATTGAATTTGATGTCTTTCCCAAAGCTCATCTTTATAGGCTTTTTCTAACTTGGCTTGATCTGGCGGTAAAAAATTACCTAAGGGATTATAAACTAGGTCTAATGTCAATTCTGGTAGAGAAGCATAACCAATGCTATTAAGACGTTTTAGTACTTCAATACTAGCTTCATAAACGCCTGTGCCTCTTTGTTTATCAACATTTTCTTCTAAATAGCAGGGTAGGGAAGCTATTAATTTAACTTGGTTGTCACGAAAAAATTCAATAGTTCCTTTTTGATCTTTTTCTAGTAATACCGTTAAGTTGGTACGAACTTGGACTATTTGCCCTTGATGGCGCAGTGCAGTTATAAACCTTTTTAGATAAGGGTTAAGCTCTGGAGCACCACCTGTAATATCAATTAAACGACACTGGACTTTTTGAGCAACCTGTAAAATTTTTTCCATAATAGGCCAACCCATCATTTCTTTTCTTTTAGGAGAAGAACTGACATGGCAATGCTCACAAGATTGGTTACACTTTAACCCAACATTTACTTGAATAGTATCTAAATTCTGATTATAAAGGGATTGTCCTATTTGAGTTAAAACTTGATCACCAAAAGAGTTTTTGACAGATAGTGCTTTAGACATAAGTTTTCCTAGCTGTTAGTATTTTTTAAGTGTAATCCTAGATTAAAGGGAATTATTCTTAACTCTTATCCTGGGAGTGGAAAAACATAGCCCTAGTTATTTTATAGTAAGTTAAATCCATATTGTAAAAGTGAGCTATCTTTTCATAACTAAGGCCAATTTTTTCTATTACTTTACGAGATGCAATATTTTCTGGATGAACTACAGCAACTATTTCTAATAGGTTTAGTTTTGTAAAACCGTAGTTTAGACAAGCTTTAGCTGCTTCAGTGGCTAAACCTTTTCCCCAAAAAGCTTTAGCCAAACGATACCCAACTTCTACTTCTTTGGTGTTCTCTAAAAATTGTAGCCCACAAAAACCTATCAACGACTGATCCTGTTTATTAATTAGGGCTTTCATACCAAAACCATGTTGTTTTTGATGAGCAATATAAAATTTTAGCCGCGCCTCTGTCTGTTCTCTAGGTATTGGTACAGCATTGGAGATATACTTAACTACTTCAGGATCAGAATTTATCTTTGCTAGTGCTTCTAAATCACTTTCAGCAAAGGTGCGTAGATGTAATCGTTCTGTTTCTAGAATCATAATTAATCCAATATCTTTACATCTGTATCAAATTTATTATATTTATTGAAAGAAATACAGTTAAGTGCTGTAAACCTATCTTCACGGCTAGTTAAAGACACTTGAGCGTTAACTGGAAGTAAATATTCTTGGCCACTAATAGTAACCCAGCCAAAATCTACTACAGAAGTTGCATCTAAAATAGGGAAAGAGTAAGGGATTTCAATCGCTTCTTGCTCCATTCTTAGCACTTGTTTAGATTCTTGATGGATGTAGAGCTTGCCACGATAACCTGTGATAACTTGTGCGCTACCGATTTTTATTTGTTGGTGAGAGTTTCTAGTTTCTACACGATAGTCAAAAACTAAACAAGGCTGACCATAAAAATCTGTACTACCTTTTTCAGTAAATTCTGTTTTTGAATCAGGGCTAAAAATCGCTGATAATTGCCCAGCAAATTGTCCTGTAGAGGTTAATCCTCCTACTTCTTCAAACGTAGTATTAGCTGTTCTACCATTTTTTAGTCTTAACTTAATTTCTTCTCCATGATCAACTGCATAACTAACAGCTAATTCTAAATAATCTCCTAATTTCCATCCTTCAATTAATGGCCTTCCATAGCGTTGTACTTGCTGACGAACAATAAAATTAGGTAGCGAAGATACATAAACCTTTGCTACTGTACGAGCTTGTTCAATAAAAGGAAGATTTTTTAGTTCTTTTCTGGCTTCTTCAGAAAGGTTTTCTAATATTCCATTTTCTAAGTTTTTTGGTTTAGCCACCAAAGCTGCTCGCCGTTCATCTGCCCTAGACAAAGCATTATTAACCATACTGGCTCGGAAAAACCTTAACTGATTAAATAACTGATCGTCTGGGACAAAATTAATCCCACGTTGATCTACATCAGCCGCAATGTCATCAAAATCTTGATGTGATGCTCGTGCTGTTTTAACACGACTAAGGATTTCTTCTTGACTCAAAGGAGGTTGGCTAATGTAAGAAATCAATGCAGGGGGGCTGGTTTTAGCTGATTGAGCATTGTTAGATGGTGAAGTATTCTTGGTTGATTGAGCAAAAGGTATTTGATAAATAGAGAAAATTAAAAAACATATTGCTACTAAACAAAACACTTTAGGCTTAAACATAGCTTTAGCAAAACTTCTCCTAAATTAAATAGTTTCGTGGATAGCTTTAATCTTGACAGCAGTAGGAGTTTGGCACAAGAGCAACTAAGATGAAATATTGCTTTTTCTAAAAACAAAAAGCTGAGATATTTTTAAGTATCTCAGCTTTTTTACGTAATGGTTGTGTTTTAAGCAACTAAAGTAGTTGGACTAGTGTTAGTGGTTTTGGTTTTTTTTATTGCCTCTTTTTTAGCTTTAGGTTTGCTAATAGGAATAAATTTGCCAAAAGTTCCATCTTGCTTACGTTCGATTAAGTAACGACGACCACGCCTAGTCATATAAGTTTTGCTACTTGATTTAGCCATAATTTACACCCCTTTATAAAATTTTTCTTAAACTTAGTTAACAACGAAAAGCTCTATCCTCACTAGATGCAAAAAGTTGACGGCTGGTTGACCATTAAATAAATATTTTTTGGAGAAATACTTTGTTAGGCAGTAGTTTAGCTGGATTTAAAAAACTAAAACCAGCTAAATTACTTAATTAGCTGGTTTTAATGGAAGTAAAATAGAATGCAAATTAATTATCGTAATGCTCTGGTTTGTCACTATTATGACATTCATTACAGCCAACTGGGAAAATATCTCTTTCCTTATGGCAGATAATACAGCCAGCTAACTTAGAGTTAGGTTTGCTATCATCACCTGTTCCATGGTAGGCATCCTTAGCATTGAGTGCACTTTTACCTTTGAATTTAACATCTTCATTAGTGCCTTCAAATTCGCAAGTTGAGTCATCAGTTTTGTGACAATCATCACATCTACGCACACCCTCTTCCATTGCTTTGGTTAGGGTTTTGGTGTTGGTATGGTGACAGATCACGCAAGAGTCTTTGTATTTATCATATCTCTTTGGAAAAGCATGATGGTCGTGATTAAAATACGTTATTCCTTTGTCACCAGAAGCAGATGAATGTTTCTTTTCTGGATCGTCAAGTATTGTTTTGGCTTTATCGCCAGTAGGGTACTCTTTGATAAAATCAAAAACGGCAGCATTTATTTTAGAGTAACTTAAAGTTAGGAACGCAAGAAGAACAAAAGACAGTACTAACGCTCCTTTAATTTTTTTGGTTAGGGTTTTTTCCATATTTAGTTTTTTCCTCCATAGCACGAGCGATGATAATTTATTTTTTGATAGGGGTTACCTACAAAGCACAGAAGTGCTTTCCCGGCGGCACTTAAGCAAAATTACTAAATAACACAGTTGAAGATTTATGCCCAAGCTGATTTTGATGTGTACTTGCGCAAAGAATAACATAGCTTTAGTCAAAGTGTCTAGTTTATTGACGATGGTGCTATTATCGCTTAACTTAGTAGGCTAAATATGAACTTGCGTTGTCTAGAATTTAAGGCAAATATTTTGGAGGTTGTATGCTAGGTTTTGATGTTATTGTCCTAGGAGCAGGTGCTATGGGTAGTGCGGCGGCTTACCAACTTGCTCGTCAAGGAAAACAAGTCTTGTTACTAGAACAGTTTAATATTGCTCACAACCAAGGGAGTACTCATGGAGAATCACGCATTTTCCGATTTGCTTATACAAATTTGGCTTATGCCAAACTAGCTTTTCAATGCAAAGAGCTTTGGTTAGCATTAGAAAAAGACGCTCAGGAAAAATTATTAACCATTCTAGGAGGGATAGATTTTGCCGAAGATGAAATAGGAAAACAAAGCGTATTAGAAGCTCGAGATGCTTTACAAATGCTTGGTAGCGATTTTGAAGAACTAAACTATACACAACTAACTAAACGTTACCCACAATTCTACTTAAGTCCATCTGTTTTAGGGCTATATTCACCAGACACAGGGGTTATTAACCCAATTCGTGCTCTAGAAGTAATGGTTAACTGTGCAAAAAAGTTTGGTGCTGTAGTTCAAGATAATGAAAGAGTTAGAGAAATTCGCCCTACTAGAGGTAAAATAGAAATTCTTACAGAAAAAAACATCTACCAAGCTAACAAACTAATTATCTCTGCTGGTGGATGGACAAACAAGCTATTAAAATACTTTAACTTACAGCTACCTCTACAAGTCTCTCAAGAACAAACCATTTATTTTCGCCCGCTTGCTAATAAAGAATTGTTTACTGAGAAACATTTCCCTATCTGGATTAACTATAGAGAAAATATAGTTTATGGTATCCCTGCTTTTACTGAACCTGCTGTGAAAGTAGGCTTTCATCACAATGGATTTTACTTAGATATAAACGATTATCAACAACAAGTAAGCGAAGAAGTAATAGCAAGGCTTAGGGACTACTTAAAACAGTATATCCCTGATTTAGTTGGAGAGGCTTTTGGTGCTACTACTTGTATTTATACTAATACCCCAGACCATGATTTTATTGTTGATTTACTACCAGGATATCCAAATGTCGCAATTGCAGCAGGTTTTAGTGGGCATGGGTTTAAGTTTTCTATTGGTATTGGACAAGCCCTAGCAGATTTGATAACTGAAGGTAAAACCCAAATGAATATTGGACATCTAAGCATTAAGCGATTTTTAGCTTAGGTAATTACATTTCGCGATCGTCTATTAATTCAGGAGCAGTTTGATCGCCATCATCGCCTTGTTTTTTTGTTTTGGTTTGACCTTGTTTTTCATCTTGTAGTTGTTCGACCGCAGCAGCAAGGTTTGGCTTAAGAATTTTTTCTAGCTCTAATAGACCAGTCCTAGCTAGAGCCTCACCTGTAATTCCTTGTTTGTCTAAATCTTTTTTATATTCTTCACCTGTACGAGTTTGTTTTTGTTGATAATCATAGGTTAATGCCCAAAAAGCTCCAATTATCAACGCAATTGCTATCAACC
>JAHFUF010000417.1 GCA_023265235.1 Blastocatellia bacterium | reverse complement strand
GTAAAACCCACCAAAAACTTTGCAGAAAATTACTATAGGAAGAGTTAAAATTGCTCTGAATTACAATTGTTGATAGCAATCCACTAAGAAAAGTAAAAACCAAACTAAATACAAAAGAAATGTTTGTTATCTGACGGAAATTCTTCCAATAAATATTGCGTGCTTGTTTAATTAAAGGCTTTTCTTCCTCAAAATTGGCGCGTAGGACAGTAGCAAAAGCTTTAGCACTAGGAAATCTTTCTATAGGATCTTTAGCTAGTGCTGTCATTATAGCTTCAGAGATTGCTTTAGGAACGTTATGCTTTTTATGTAAAGAGTCTGGCATTACTGTTAAATGCTTATTAATAAGCTCTTTAAAATCTCCCTTAAAAGGGGTTTCACCCAATAGCATTTGATAAGCAATAACTCCTAAGCTATAAATATCTGATAGTGCATTTACTTGAATACCTTGACACTGCTCTGGTGACATATAAAGCGGAGTCCCTAAAATTGTCCCTACACGAGTTACATTTTCTATAGTGTTATTAAGAAGATTATTCTTAGCTGTTTCAGCTACAGGAAATGGCTGGGTTTTCCTATGATCTTCAATGTTTACTATATCCAAACCAGCACCAGCTAAACTGGTTTTTCTAGGATTTGTTTTTAGAACTGTTTTAACATTGTCTGAAGGCTCACTCTCCTTAGAGTTATCATTTTTTATAGGGTTATTTTCTAAAACTATTTCTGGCAAATTACTACTGTATAGTTTCGCTAAACCAAAATCTAAGACTTTAACATGATAAGAACCTCTACCATCAGGCTCTAGCCAAATATTATCTGGCTTTAGATCGCGATGAATAATGCCTTGTAGGTGTGCTTCATTAATAGCAGCACAAATTTGATCTAAAACATCAATTGTAAAGCTTAAAGGTAGCTTACTTTTTTTCTTGAGTAGTTCACCTAAAGTCAAACCTTTTAGATACTCCATTACTAGATAAGCAACAGAATTTGAGCCAAAATTAGTAACCCCAAAGTCTGTAACATTTACCACATTAGGGTGTGAAAGTTTGCCTGTAGCTTTTGCTTCACGCTTAAACCGCTCTACAAATTCACTATTGGTCATAAACTGTGGGGTAATGACTTTTACTGCCACTAATCTTTCTGTACCTAAGTGCAAAGCTTGATAAACTGCACCCATTCCACCTTGCCCTAATTGCTTTTCTATCAAATATTTATTATCCAGTACTTGTCCTATAATTTGATCTAAAAACCTACTTTTATTTGTTAGGGCAGTGATGTTTTTTTCTTGTAAAATTAATTGAGCGGCAAAGTTAGCAGCAGGTTTTTCTAGAAACGACTTTGCTTCTTCATATGAAGCTATTAAAGAAAAGACTTCCTTGTATAAAACATTATCTTCTTGACAAGCTTTGAGAAGAAAACCTTGGCGTTCTTGAGGTGCTCTCTCTAATGCAGAACAGAAAAGATCTTTAGCTGTTGGCTGTCGCTCTATTGTCATAACCATAGTATCCTTTGTTTGATAATACGGACTCATAATTTTGCCTCTATAATGTCTATAATGGATACGCCTTAATTTCCTTGTAAATACATGCGACAATTAGAGGGAGTTTCTATCAGAATTTTCCGTCTTTAAGAAAAATTTTAGAGTAGGTTAAAATAAAATTCTAAAAAAATAAGTCTTGAAAAAATTTGCAACTGGCAACATAATTTTACCTTTATATTATAAATCCTGGGTTTTGAATAAAATACAAGGAAAAATTGTTTACTACTAATAAACAATAGCTAGCTAATATGCCTCAACCATTTCGCTTAATGATAAAAAAAATCGATGTTACCATTCAAGCTGATGGCCGCCAGCATGTATTAATTTGGCTATCTGCACGAGGAGAAATCTACATTGGAGAAGCTTTTGCTAGTGAAGATGAAAATGATCTGTTAAAAGCGATTGTACAAGCCACACTACAATCAATTAGTAAAGCTTTAACCAACCCTATATCAATGAACCTAGTTCATTGCCGTCAAATATTTCTTACTGAAGTAACCCAAATAGCTTTTATGGTGATTATTCAAGTAGGATTTCAAGATACTCAAATGCTACTATCTGGAATTTCTTTATTTGCAAAATTTACCCCTGAAGTAGCGGCTAAAGCAACACTTAAAGCTCTTAACCGTACTATTACAAACTTTTTTTAATCTTTGTTAGCTTTCTAAACTACTCAGATAGAGAAGACTCTTTTAATTTAGGATGAAGATGTGAAGCCAACTTTGCGACTAAGTAACGCCTACTAGTAAAAAGTAAAGTAGTAGCATGAGATAGGTATTTACTAGCCGCTAACGAGTCTGACCCTATAATTGCTAACATGCCTAAACCGTGAAGGGCTAAAATATCATCTGGGTTTAGTATGATGGCTTGACGATAGTATTTTTCTGCATCCATTAAGTTATTTTGTTCTAAATAAAGCATCGCCATAGCTGTATGATAGTCACTACGGTAAGACTCACAGTTAATTGCTAGGCGCAAATACCGTTCAGTTAAAGCTAGGTTATGATCATTTTGCCAGTAAAAGTTGGCAATCCGAAAATAGTTATGAGCTACACGAGGAGCAAGTCTAACCACACGGTCAAAATCTGCTTCGCCTTCTTTGCGTTGGTTTGTTAAACAACGGGCAATACCTCGATTAATTAAAGCCATCGCACTACGTTGATCATAATTTAATGCAAGTTTTGCATAATCTAAAGCCTCTTCATAACGCTTTTCCAGTATTCGTACTGCACTTAATCCTGCATAAGCCTCTGCATAATCATCAGCTAGTGTTAGTGCCCGTTGATAACGGCGTTCAGCACTACTTAAACGTCTATCAGATAGAGCAATATGCCCTAGAAAAGAGTGAAAAGCTATTTCTCCTGTATTGTTTTTTAATCCTAGCTTTAAGACATCTTCTGCTGCTTTATAATTATTTTTCTCACATAACATTGCAGCATAAACTAAACGAGCATGAATTAGTCTCCCATCAAGCTTTAAGGCATGGCTTAATTGTTTTTCTGCCTCAGCACGTTTTCCTAAGTAACGATAGACATCTCCAAGAGCTTCAGGTGCTAGGGGCCATTCTGGTAAGACTTCCGCCACTTTTTTGTAATAACTTACAGCTTGTTCATAAAATTCTTGTTTACGTGCCGCTTGACCTTCACAAAAAGCTTGAGCCGCTATTAATGCAGGTAATTCGCCATGACGTAATCTAAGCTGAGCAAACTCTTCTCCTGCAAGTCGCCATTGCTCATAAGTTTGCTGATTCCAAGCTAGTGCTTTATTACGGTATGTTTTAATTAAAGAGTGCTGATTAATTTCATTAAACATAATTTTATCAATTGGTTAGAATGTTTTATTTACTAAAAACTGTCTAGGTTAATGGTCAAAAGTTAAAGCAATTTTAATCAATATTCAAACAAATATTGCAAACCCGGAAAAATTTTAACGCAGTGCGTTATATTTTGTTGACAGTTATAATGCACTGCGTTATAACTTAACTATCAAGGAGAAAAGCAAATGGCAACAGTAATCAAGCGTTATGCTAATCGCAAGCTTTATGATTCGACTGCCAAACGCTATGTAAAACTAGAAGAACTAGCTGAGCTAGTAAAATCTGGTCAAGAAATTCAGATCATTGACAATTCAACCGGGGCTGATATCACAAGTGTAGTACTTTCAAAAGTGCTTTCGGAAGTAATTTCAGATACTACAAAAAATGGTCATGTTAATCCTTCTGTACTAAGAGAAATTATTCAAAAGCGTTCAGATGCTGTAGTTGATTATGTCAAACAAGGTATTGAAGCCAGTGTCCGCACAGTAAAAGACGTAGAGCAACAACTTCAACAGCAACTCCAACAAAGTTGGAAACGTGTTACAGGCCAACAAGAACCTACTAGTTCTCCTACAGAAGATTTTAAGTTGATTATTCAACGAATGATAGAAGAAAGTATGCAATTTTTGATTAATAGAATGAATTTGCCAACTAGGACAGAAATTAATGAGTTGCATAAACGCTTAGATGAGTTAGAGCAAACAATAAAAACAGTAAAACCAACTGTGACTCGCAAACCAAAGACTCCTAAAGAGTCAAAGATTATTAAATAATTTTATTACGTCTAACTAAAAAACCTACTATAAGGAGACAAACATATGTCAAAAACTACTGAGAAAAACACCAAAACTACAAGCAAAAAAACTACAAGTAAAAAAACCCAAACTAAAGCCACTAGCAGTGCTAATGCTACTCAACCAAAAAGCTTTAGCTTTATTAATACAGTTCAAACACCTGTAAAACTTTTTAAGGATGTCACGACCAAGAGCATTTATTTTAGTTTAGGTTTAGGAGCATTGCTTTTAGATAGCCGTCAAAACCTGGAAACCATCCAGAATTTTAAGCTTGACTCATTACGTAACACTTTGAATGGTGACTTAAGAAAAAATATTGACACTTTTATAAGCAGCACCATTAACAAAGGCGAAAAACTCGAAAAAGATACTGCTCAATCATTAAAAGATTTTGAGCAATCTCAACGTAACCGCGTAAAAGAGTTTTTCACTGCTCCAAAACCACAAATTAAAACTGAGAACACAATTGAAGAAAAGATTGAGGAAGTAATTGCTAACCTAGATTTACCTACTCGTGATGAATTGCACCAACTCAACCGTCGTTTAACTGAGCTTTCTCGTCAATTATCACCCAATCAACGAAATAATGTTAGCCGTAAAGCTAAAACGACTAAAACGGATACTGTAGATAATACCGAAGTAGTAGCAGAGAATAAAACAGTAGAAAATGCTAATGCATAAATTTTTTGTAGTGAACTGGCGTGTTTTAACTAGGTTTAGTTTAGGTAAAGGCTAAATATAGTTAAACCTCCTCCAACGTGTAAATAAAAATAGGGCCAATGAGTTTTGCCACTGTAACCAATAAACTACAGTGGCATTTTTATTTCTTGGCTTCCTTTTTTATAGAAACACTACAATCTTTATCTTTTCATTTAATACATCTTTCTACCTAACTAAGCCATCCAAAATGCGCTTATATAACGTATTTAATTATATAGTATGTGATACAATGGCCAAAAATTTTCCATACAAGGAGAAAATTGCATGAAAAAAACAAAAGTATTTGCGCTGTTTATGGTTGTTTTTGTTATCTCCCTTACACTAATTAGTCCTGCTATGGGTCAAAAGAAAAGCACAGGTAAAAAAGGTGTCGCCACTAGTGGTGCTGCTTTAGGCGCGAAAATCTTCCAAAAACACTGTACTGCTTGT
>JAHFUF010000416.1 GCA_023265235.1 Blastocatellia bacterium | reverse complement strand
TTTAACTATTACAAATCAATCCCAAGTTTTTGCGAATATATTCTAGTAGCACAACACCGACCATATGTTACTCAATTAGTAAAACAAGCTGATAACAAGTGGTTGCTTTCAGAATTTCATGAATTAGATGCAAGCATTTACTTATCTTCAATTGATTGTAATTTAACACTTAATGATATTTATTTAGGTATTGAGTTTCCACCACCTAGCCAGTCTCCTTTAGGAGAAAGATTGGAATAGTTATGTCAGATACAACATTTATAACTAGGGTTATTCTCAAGAATTACAAGAGTATAGTTTCTTGTGATGTAAGCTTGGGACCGCTTACTTTTTTAGTAGGCCCCAATGGGTCAGGTAAAAGCAACTTCCTTGATGCACTCCATTTTGTAGCAGATGCGCTTCGCACTACCCTTAGTCAAGCTATAAGCAGCAGAAATGGCTTTCCTAGAATCGTTTCTCGCCACAGTAATGATAACTGGTTTAGTATTCGACTAGAATTTACTGTAGACGATGACACAACAGGATATTATGCTTTTAGTATTGAAGGGCAATTGCCTAGTGGTTTTAGCGTAAGAGATGAAGAATATGTACTTACATCTAAGGATGGAACAACTAAAGCCTATTTTAAGCTTCACAATGGAATTCTTTCTACTAGTGAACTAGTTGCACCAGCAATAGTATCAACAGAAAGACTTTATCTTGTTCCTGCATCAAGTCTGCCAGCTTTTCAACCAGTATATGAAGCGTTATTTAACATGGGGTTTTACAATTTCAACTTAGCTAAGATGCGTGCTTTGGAACAACCCGAAACAAGCAGCTTACTAGAAAGTGATGCTAGTAATATTGCTGCTGTGTTTTCTAAGATTTCTAATAACCAAAGGGCTAAAGAACGGATTAAAGCATATCTAGCAGTTATCCTTCCTGAATTAAAAGAGATAGGAGTAATAGAAATACCACCATTGAAAGTATTAAGTTTTCGTCAGCTAGTAAGTGGTACAGTAAAAGATTTTTTTCTTTCTAGTCTTTCTGATGGAGTATTACGTGCTTTTGGCATTTTAGTAGCTTTATTTCAAGGCAATAATGGCAAAAGCTCGCGTGTAAAACTAGTTGGGATTGAAGAACCTGAATTAGCAATACACCCAT
Organism: Blastocatellia bacterium; assembly: GCA_023265235.1. Lineage (GTDB taxonomy): Bacteria > Acidobacteriota > Blastocatellia > Chloracidobacteriales > JADJPF01 > JADJPF01. The sequence continues at coordinate 4,168 of JAHFUF010000416.1, read as the reverse complement.
CTACAATGACAGTTATTTTAGATAGCTTACGTGAGGGTAGTACTTATAAACAGGTTATTGTAACTAGTCACAGTCCAGATCTAATTGATGACAAAGACTTTGACCCTCATACAGTTTTAGCTGTTGTTGCTGAAGACGGAATTACAAAGATAGGCCACCTAGATGAAGTAAGCCTATCTGCAATACATGATCATTTGTATACAACCGGAGAACTACTAAGACTAAATCAATTAACTCCTGCTCTTTCAAATCTTGCTGATCAAGGGGATAGAAGATGAAAATTAGCCTTGGCTGTATTGTTGAAGGGCAAGGAGATCAACTGGCTATTCCTATTTTAATTAGACGTATTGCAACTCTAGTAGACCCAGCATTATTTGTTCATATTCCAATACTTGCTCGTGTTAAAAGAAACAAAATTGTAAAACCTGAAGAACTAGAACAATCAATTACTTATGTCTCAAACAAACTTGGAGGCAAAGGCGGTATCTTAATCCTGATAGATAGCGACGATGATTGTCCAGCAGAGCTTGGCCCAATGCTTTTACGAGAAGCAAAACGTATTCGCTCAGACATGCCAATTGCAGTAGTTTTAGCAAAGTTTGAATTTGAAGCTTGGTTTTTAGCAGCCGCAGAATCTTTGCGCGGAGTAAATGGCTTTCCAGAAGATTTAGAACCGCCTAGTAACCCAGAATCAATTAGAGGTGCAAAAGGTTGGTTAAGTCGTAGTATGACTGAAGGGCGATATAGTGAAACTGCTGATCAACCAGTATTAACCGCAGTGTTTGATCTTGCTTTAGCGCGACGTGCGGACTCTTTTGATAAATGCTATAGAGAAATTACTGATCTACTAACAATATTAGCTATCCAATAATTTTTTAATACACACAATTCAACTTTAGCTATGGAGACAGGATATGGCCATTAGTAACCAAGAACGTGTAGGAAAAGCCTTAGAGTTACTTAATACAGGATTAAAGCCCTTTATAGAACGGGAAATGAAATCTGCTTACGATAAAAGGTGGCTGGCAGAGATGCAATCAGTGATAAGAGAAGATCGTATCTCTTCACCATCGGCTGGTGGACCACAGTGGGACACTCAAGCTTTACTCACTGTGATGTGGGAGCATTGGAATCCTCAAAGTAAAAGACCTGTTTTTAGCAAAACTCTCGGACAAGCAGAACGTAACTTGGTTGCTGAAATTCGTCTTATTCGTAACCAATGGGCACATCAACACGTTTTTTCTACAGACGATGCTTATCGCGCTCTTGATAGTATTGCTCGTTTGCTTACGGCTGTTTCTGCTCCAGAAGCCACTGAGGTAGAAAAACAGAAAATAGAGTTGTTAAGAACTAAGTTCGATGAGCAAGCACGTAGAGAGGTACGCAAAGCTTCTATTGCTCCAGTAGAAGGGCAACCTACTACTGGACTTAAACCTTGGCGTGAAATAGTCACTCCACATCCCGATGTAGCATCAGGAAAGTTTCAACAGGCCGAGTTTGCTGCTGACCTTTGGCAAGTTTACTTAAATGAAGGCTCTGATGAGTACCGAGATCCAAAAGAATTTTTTCGTAGAACCTTTTTAACAGAAGGATTAAGAAGGTTATTAACAGGAGCTTTACGCCGACTAAGTGGCACAGGAGGTGATCCTGTGATTGAACTACAAACTAACTTTGGTGGTGGTAAAACTCACTCAATGCTAGCCCTATTTCACCTATTTTCTGGAGCTATAGCAACAGAACTACCAGGTGTTGAACCATTGCTTGCTACAGCAGAAGTGGCTCAATCGCCCAAAGTTAAACGTGTTGTACTGGTAGGAAACAAAATTTCACCTGGCCAACCTAACCGCAAAACGGATGGTACAGTGGTGCGAACACTTTGGGGAGAATTGGCTTGGCAATTAGGTGGACGAGAAGCCTTTGAATTAATAAGAGAATCTGATGAGACTAGCACGAACCCAGGCGATAATTTACGTATCTTATTTAATAAGTATGCTCCTTGTTTGATTCTAATAGACGAATGGGTGGCTTATGCTCGTCAGTTACATGATCAAGATGACTTACCAGGGGGTAGATTTGAAACACATTTCACTTTTGCTCAAACACTAAGCGAAGCTGCAAAAGCCGCAGACCGCACAATGTTGGTAGTTAGTATTCCAGCATCAGAAGACCCAGGGAATCATCAAGTTTCTGATATTGAGGTAGGAGGAGAGCGTGGTCGTGCGGCACTAGAACGACTGAAAAATGCTATAGGACGTGTAGAATCGCCTTGGCGACCAGCTAGCGCAGAAGAAGGTTTTGAAATTGTCCGTCGCAGGCTTTTCCAGCCAATTATAGAGAGTTCATTATTTGTTGCTCGTGATGCAGTAGTAAAAAAATTTGCTGATGTTTATCGCACAGAGCCGCAAGACTTTCCTCCCGAATGTAGAGAAGGTGATTATGAACGGCGATTGAAAGCAGCTTATCCAATCCATCCAGAGCTATTTGACCGGCTTTACACGGATTGGTCGAGTTTAGCCAAATTCCAACGAACTAGAGGAGTATTGCGTCTTATGGCAGCAGTAATCCATGCGCTTTGGGAGCGTGAAGATAAGAATTTATTGATACTACCAGCCAATATTCCAGTAGATGATCAAGGAGTACAGTTTGAACTAACCCGCTATTTAGAAGACCAATGGTTGCCAGTAATTGAAAAAGATGTAGATGGAGCCTATTCACTACCATTAAAGTTAGATAGAGAAAACCCAAATCTAGGGCGATTTTCTGCTTGTCGTCGTGTTGCAAGAACACTTTATTTAGGTTCTGCACCAACTTTGCGTGGTGCTAATAGGGGACTTGAAGAACAACAAATCAAGCTTGGTTGTGTGCAACCAGGAGAAAGTATAGCTACTTTTGGTGATGCTCTACGACGGCTAACTGATCAAGCTACATTTTTATATGTGGATGGAAAGAGGTATTGGTATTCTACTCAACCAAGTGTGACAAAGTTGGCAGAAGACCGAGCATCACAACTTTCCTCTGATGATATAGTGGAAGAAATTAAGAAACGAATCAAAGAAGAAGCCAAAACTAAGGGAGATTTTGCTAAAGTTTCTGCTGACTTTCCTACGATTAGTAGTGATATTCCTGATGAGCAAGAAGTCAGATTAATTATTCTGGATTCAGAACACCCTCATAATAATAAAGATAAGAATAGTGCAGCAATGAAACTAGCAACTAGCGTGTTAGAATTTCGTGGTTCTAGTCCACGTAACTGTAAGAATATGTTAGTTTTTCTGGCTGCTGATGGTATTAGGTTAAAAGAATTAGAGCAGGGTGTGAAGCAATATCTAGCCTGGAAATCCATTCACAACGAATCAGAAACGCTTAATTTAGATCCTTTCCAGAAAAAACAAGCAGAAACTAAACTAACAAATGCTGATGCTACAGTAAAAGGACGCATTCCAGAAACTTATATATGGTTAATCTATCCTGAACAAGAAACGCCTGATAGCCTAGTAGAATTACAAGAAAGCCGATTGCAAGGGCCAGAACAAATTGTTAAACGAGCATCTAAAAAACTTACTAATGATGATCAATTAATTCTAGTTTATAGTCCTAAACTATTAAAAAGTAATTTAGATAAAATACCTTTATGGAGAAGTAATCATGTAGGTATCAAACTATTAGCAGAAGATTTTGCGAAGTATGTGTATTTACCAAGACTAAAAAACACTGAAGTTTTGTTAGATTCAATCCGCCAAGGGTTATCATTAACTAGCTGGACAATAGAGTCCTTTGCTTATGCGGATGGGTGGGATGAAAGCCGACAAAAATACTCAAGCTTAAGGGCAGGCCCAAATATTTCTGTAGCAGTAAATTCAGATAGTTTACTAGTAAAGCCTGACATAGCAGTAGCACAATTAGAAGCGGAAAAAGCCAAGCAAAATCAATCTGTAGCAGCTCTAACTGCATCAACAACGCTAATATCAGAAACAAGCCAAATAGAAAACAATACTGTCACTGAAGGCACAGAAATTACTCCTATTTCTAACACTCCAATAGCTCCAACAACAGTTCCAAAACTGCAACAGCCAACAAGGTTTTATGGTGCTGTAGAACTAGAAAATGCTAATAGGTTAGGGCGCGATGCTGGCAGGATTGCAGAAGAAGTTCTTCAGCATCTTGCAGG
>JAHFUF010000415.1 GCA_023265235.1 Blastocatellia bacterium | reverse complement strand
ATGTAGGCTATGTAGGAGCAAATCAGCCTAATGAGGATCCTTTTTGGGTAGAAAATCGTGCAATAGAGTTTTTTAAGCTACTTTCTCTATAAAAACAAAAGGCAAGCATTTTGCTCACCTTTACGTTTATTTACTTGCTCAATAAATTTTATTTTTAGGCTATTTTTTGTGCTTCTAACCAACGTTCGGCTGAAATAGCTGCCATACAACCATAGCCTGCGGCAGTAATTGCTTGGCGGAAGTGTTTATCATGTACATCTCCGGCAGCAAATACTCCTTCAATATTGGTTTCTATATTGTGTTTAGTGATGATATAGCCTTGTTCATCTAAATCAATAACACCTTTGATAAAATCTGTACTGGGCTTATGACCAATTGCAACAAATACACCACCAATAGGGCGTACTGTTTCTTCACCAGTAACTAAATTTTTAACTCTTACTGCTTCTATACTTTTTTCCCCTAGATATTCTGTTAAAGCAGAGTTCCAAAGAAAATCTATTTTAGGATTAGTTAAAGCACGTTGTTGCATTACTTGACTAGCACGAAGTTTATCACGACGATGAACCATAGTTACTTTGGTGCCAAACTTAGTTAAAAATACTGCTTCTTCTACAGCAGTATCACCCCCACCAACAACAATTAGTTCTTTACCACGAAAGAAAAATCCATCACAAGTAGCACAAGCAGAAACACCACCAGCAGAAGTTCTTAACTTGTATTCACCAGGAACATTTAACCATTGAGCAGTAGCACCCATTGCTAAAATTACTGATTTAGCAATATACCAATCTTTACCTATTAATAAATGAAAAGGGCCTTTGTCCTTGAATTCTACTTGAGTAACGTTTTCATATAAAACTTCTGTACCAAATCTCTCGGCTTGTGCAAAGAATTTTTTCATCATTTCTTGACCATCAATACCTTCAGGAAATCCAGGGTAGTTTTCTACTTCTGAAGTAAGCATTAGTTGACCACCTGGAAGGTTTATTCCTACAGGTTCTCCTGCGGCTACTAAAGGCTTTAGATTAGCCCGTGCAGCATAGATTGCGGCGGTTAAACCTGCGGGTCCAGAACCGATAATTATTAATTCACGCTCTTTTTTCATAAAACTTTCCCTTCTCCTCAAAGTAAATTGAAATGGGTATTGTAGAGCAGTAGGCAAGGAAAATCGAGGCTACCTAGCAGATAACAAGGCTGTTTAATTGTCTTAAGCCGCAAAGCGGCGAAATAATTGTAGCCCAGGGCATAAGCCCTGGGTTTACAATGAGATAGAGAAAAGCCCCAACGGGGCGAAAGAATAAAAATATTTGTTGTTTATTCTTTCGCTACTTCGTAGCTTAAAGATCTAACTTACTGAAACCCCAGGGCTTATGCCCTGGGCTACAATTATTTCGCCCTTCCAGGGCTTTCGGAGTTTTGAAAACTAAACAACCCTGAGCAGAGAATCGCATTTTAAGACTAGGCATTTAGACTTGCTAATTCTTTTCTGATTTTTCTTTATTAAGAAATTTTTGTAAACGCTCTGCTTCTTTATCTTCGCTCATGTATTGACCCATACTTTGGCGAAATATAGCTCGGGCGTCCATTAAGGCAACAAACACTAGTAAAGGGGCTAGTAAAATACAAATAGTCCAATAAACACCAAAAAACCAAGGATGGTTAATAAAAATTTCTTTATAAGCATAGCCAAAGTAAGTCATTACTAAAAATAGGGTTAGTATGCCTGTTCCTATCATGCGACGAGTAAAACGATGTCTGTCAGCATTTGCTAGAGTTCCAGAAATACGAGCATCTGTATAACGGCGAATTTCATGCCGTGATAGCAAAATGGCAACAACTATGGCTAGAAAAAAAAGGATATTAATTGTCCACATTGGGCAAAAGTATAACTAAAATTGGTTTGACTGTCATTAAATTGTAGGGGCGAACCTATGTGTTCGCCCTTACATTTTGACCCCGATTGGGTTAGAAGCTAAAGCGTACACCTAGTTGTAACTGGCGTTTTGCTGCGGCTGAAGTAAAACCAAGGGGCTGAGTAGGTGACTTAGTGCGATCCCCTCGTGCATCAAAAGTAGCCAGGTTAGTTGTACCAATTATGTTGTTAATACCAGCAAAATTAGTACGGTTAAAAAGATTAAATGCTTCAAGTGTAAACTCAAAAGAAACATTTTCTTTAACATTTATACGGCGTGCAAGTCTAGCATCAAGACTATAGAACTCTTCACCACGACCACTGTTACGACCTACTGCACCTGGGCGATCGCTTTGTGAACGACCATCACCATTAGCATCAAAACCTAGTAGTAAATTAAATGGTCTACCTGATCCGGCTGTAAATATTGGTGAAAGCTGAAAGTCTTTTAAGAGTTTTGACATTAGTGTTTGACCTTTAGCTGGACTTACAAAAATTCCACTAATAACAGCACGATGACGTTGATCAAAAGAAGATAATGAGCGATCAGCACCTAAATTAAGTGGGTTTTGTGCTGCAAAATCGCTATTAAAATCTGTTACTTCATCTATTGATTTTGCGAAAGTGTAATGAGCGTTTAGGCTAAAGTTATTAGAAAAACGTCTTTGTATTGCAATGGTAAAGGCGTTATAAAAGGACTTGGCTGTTGATTCATAAACATTATCTTGAAAGCGTAGAGGGTTACGAAAATCACTAGTTAAACCAGCAGCAACTTGGGCAGCATTTGGAAAACGAATAAAAGTACGCTGACCTGTAATTGGGTTAACTGGGCCTGTAGCTTTGAATTGGTTTGTATCGCGGGGACGAGTTATGTTTTGACCGCGAGTAAACAAATAGCTAAGTTCAAGTGAAAAACCTTTTCCTAGGTTTCTTTCAACACCAAGGCTAGCTTGATAAGTGGTTGGTGTACGGTAATTTGGCCCAATGCGAAAACGTACTTCAAGCGGGCGGCCTGGCCCAGGTCTTATTCCAAATTGTGCAAGATCTGAAGCTACGATTGGTCTTGTTCCAATAACACCACGAGCAAGCAATGTTTGATAGACAGCAAATGAAGAAGGTAACCCTAATGCACCTGAGGTTGCAGTAGCTAGCACAATATTGATTTCAGTTGGATCTCCAAAACCGGCTAGTTCTGAGGTTACATTAGCTACAGAGTAAATAACTGCTCCGTTAAAAATACCTGCACCACCACGTATAACGGTTTTGCCATCAGAAAATGGAGCCCAAGAAAACCCTACACGAGGTTGTATGTCATTTGTGTCAGTTGGTAGATTAAGAGCTTGATCATCAACTGAATAGCGTAATCCATAGTTAAGTGTAAAGTTTGGTCTAATCTTCCAAGTATCTTGGCCATAGACGCTATAGCGATAGAGATTTGCTGAGTCTGCTGCATCGCCAAAGCCTTGTTGGTAAACAATTGGCAAATTAAGGTTAAATGCTTGAAGTGCATTAATTGGTGAAGCTAAGGCTGGAAGTAAAGCAGGGTTATTTGCTGTAAGAAAATTAGTTAGAGAAGTTAACACTCCTGGCCCTAGCAGTGGATTGGCAGCAATAATATTACCTAATGGAAGATTTGCGCCAAAATTAAAACGTCCGCCAACAAAAGTTTCGTTAAAAGCGTCTACGGTTGTGGCTAAGAAAGAGCCGCCAAACTTAAATGTGTGATTGCCCTTAACCACTGAAACATTATCAACTATATCATAATGACGCTCGTAGGTTTTAGAGGGTAGAAAAATGTCTCTACCAAAATTGCCAAAGCCTTCAATATTAATCTCAGGCCCTGTTTGATCATTAGGTATAACCCCAAAGCGCAAATAGCTATACTGTAGTTTTAGCTCATTAACAATTGTTGGGCTAAAGATATGGTTTTCTGAAATGGCAAGACTTCCATTAAAACTATCAACAGACCTACCTCTTGAAACTGCTGTAAGTGCTCCACTTGCCTGGTTTTCAAAAACAGAATCGTTTACATTGAAACGAAGGTAACCATTATCGTTATTACTAAAAATTTTATCAACACGACTGGAAAAGTTTGTTTGATTTGATTCAAAGGGAAATTGACCACTAGCAGCACTAAAACGTTTAATTGTATTAGGGTAACGTTGAGGTGTTGTAGTAAGTGCTCCCCGCAAACCTGCTGAAGCTTGGGCAAACGGCGAATTGTCAAGAAAATTAAAAAGTGCCGTTTGTGATGGAGTGATATTAAAAATATTTGGATCATTAAGCAGGTTTACAAAGGTTGTTTGATTTTCATCAAATCGCTCAAAAGCAGCAAAAAAGAAAGTATTATCTTTTACTAAAGGCCCACCAAATGAACCACCATATTGCTTGCGGTCAAAGGGAGATTTATCTTTAGGTGAAAAATCAAAGACATTACGTGCATCTAGTTTATCATCACGAAAGTACCCAAATGCACTTCCATGAAAATTATTTGAACCAGATTTTGATACTATGCTGATGATACCTCCAGCAGCACCACCAAATTCTGCACTATAACTATTACGTAGTACTTGAAATTCTTGAACTGCCTCTTGGCTAACTGTTGGGAGTACACCACCAGTTATTGTGTTAGTCTCTGAACCATCGACTGCAACATAGTTACCACGACCGTTGTTACCGCCAAATGAAAGACCTGATTGTGGTGTTTGTGCAACACGAAAATCAGAAGAATCTGCAATATTGTCAGAATCGCTTACACCTGGGGTAAGTTGTGCGTAATCAATGTAGTTACGTCGACCAATAGGAAGGTTACTAATTTGGCGTGCATCAATAACTGTAGATTGTTGTGTACGATCAGTTTCTATGACTTCGCCATTATTGCTCTCAACTGTGATTATTTCCTCAACATTGTTTGTAGTAAGCTTAAAAACCAGATTGGCTTGTGAGCCAACTGTAAGTGCAATATTTTGTGTACTTTTAGAAAAGCCTGCGGCAGAGGCTTCAACCGTAACTTCGTAGCTACTAGGCAAAAGCGCGAGAAAGAAAAAATTTCCTTCCTCATCTGTTGTAGTATTACGAGTTGTACCTTTGTTGGTATCTTTTAATATTACATTAGCACCTGGTACAACCGCGTTAGTTGAATCAGTGGCTTGTCCACGTAGCTCAGCAGTAGAACTAGAGGCTTGTGCAAATACAAGTGAAGTACTAGCCAATAATAAGATTAAAAAACATACCTTGGCTAATTCAAGCAAGGGTATTACTCTTAGTCGTCTTAATTGTAGCAAGGGCAAATCCTCCTTTAATTAAAATAGATTTAGCGGAATATAGAGATTAAATACAGGTTATTTTAGATTACACACGACATTACATGTGCTTTAGTTTTTTCAAAACCGGGGCA
>JAHFUF010000414.1 GCA_023265235.1 Blastocatellia bacterium | reverse complement strand
ATAAAAGCTTGTTTATTCTGAGAATTATTTAGGACAACTACTGGGCCAAGACCAGACTGTTTTTGCATAAATTGATTAGCAAGGCTATAGACAGTAATAGGTTTTGGCTTAGCTGCTAACCAGCCTACTTGGCCATTTGGGCCGTTTTCTAGATGTATAGATTCAGCCCCTAATATGCTATGGACACAGGATAGCTCTAAAGAAAAAACTTGTTCACCTAGAGCAAAGTTTATTAATTGTGCTTGTTTATTGGTAATCATAATTTAAATATTTTCATTATCTTTAGTAGAAAGATTAGGTTTCACTCTTGGTAAAAGCTGTTTTACCAGAAGCGCTGCAATATTTTTAGGACTAGCAATATAGTCAACTACATTGAGTTCAATAGCACTTTGAGGCATACCATTAATTACACAACTGTCCGCATCTTGCGCAAAAGTAGTGCCTCCTTTTGAATGAATAGCCAGTAACCCTTGGCATCCATCCTTACCCATACCTGTCAATAAAATGCCTTTAGTAAGCCTGCCGTAAACTTGCGCTACTGATTGCATTGTAACGTCAATAGAAGGTATATGACTTTCTATTTCTACTCCACTAGTAAGTTTTATTTGGGAATCAGGAGTAATAATTGTATGAAACCCTCCAGGAGCAACTAAAACTTGACCAGCTTTTAATTTATCTCCTTCTTGAGCTTCTTTAACCTCAATTGGTACCTGTCGGTTTAGCTGTGCTGCCAAAACTTTTGTAAAACTAGCTGGTATATGTTGAATAATCAATATTGCAGAAGGAAATGTTTCTGGTAGCTCAGTTAAAAGCTCTCTAATGGCAATTGGCCCTCCAGTAGATGCACCAATAACAACAACCCCTCCAGGCAATAAAGAATATCTTTCAGACAGAGATTGTTTGTCAGCTACTTTAGTACTGACAGGAGTGATTTTACTAGGGATATTAGTCTTAATATAAGAATCGTTATCATTAAGTCTGTTTCTTAAAGAGCGAATCAATTTAGTTTTTGCCGCAGCTTTTACTTTTACAACAATTTCTCGAAATAGTTGTTGTGGGTTTAAGTTTGACCCAGGAACATACTTAAAAATAAAATCTACAGCACCTAAGTTAATGGCTTGTAGGGTACTGTTAGCATCTTGAGTACTAACGCCAGTAATAACAATTGTTGGAGTAGGAGTCTCAGCCATAATTTTATCAATGGCTTCTAGCCCGCTCATTATAGGCATTTCTAGGTCAAGAGTTATTACATCAGGTCGAAGAGCTTTTACCTTTTCTACTACCTCTTTACCATTTTTAGCTATTGCCACCACTTCAATTTCTGGATCAGACTGCAAATAGCTAGTCAAAAGACTACAAATAAACTTAGAGTCATCGGCAATTAGTACTCGTGTTTTGCTACTCATTGAATTCTCTAGTAAGAACTTTTAGTAGACAGTTTTGAGATTAAATTAATTAATACCTGTTCTTCATAAGGTTTAACTAAATATTCTGTAGCACCAACTTCAAAAGCCTTTCTTCTATGTTTTTCTTCTGAGCGGGAAGTTAACATAATAATAGGGATGTGTTGACAAGAGGGATCTGCTCTTAAAACCGATGTAAGCTCATAGCCATCCATTCTAGGCATTTCTATGTCTAAAATAATAACATCAGGTTTTATTGATAAGGATTGTATTGTTTCTAAGGCTTCTACACCGTCTTTAGCCTCTGTTGGATTCCATCCCATTATTTTTACCAACTCTGAAAGTGTACGTCGCATACTAAGAGAGTCATCAACAATTAAGATATTTAATGTTCTGTTTTTAATTTGTGCGATTGGTAAGTGGCTTTCTATCTTTCTTAATTGAGCATGTCTATTTGTAGTATCTTTGAGTAACTCGTTAGGATTGACTATCATTACAACATTTCCATCACCCATTAAAGTTGCGCCAAAAACACCATGAACTTTTTTCAGTAGGCTACCCATAGATTTGACAACAATTTCTTTTGCTTCTAAGAGTTTATCTACTACTAAAGCAATAGTCCCTGAACCAAGGTTTACAACTAACACAGGCATACGCTCAAAGCTTTCACTAGTATGCTGTCCTAGTTTCAATAAATCGCTTAGATGGTGTAATGGATATATTTCATTATCATCATCTAATCTAAGAAATACTCTTTGACCAATATTTTCTAATTGATTTTCTTCTATTCGTAAGATTCTTGTAACATAGGAGAGAGGAACGGCTAAAGTTTGTTCATTAGATCTGACTAATATAACTTTGATTACAGCCAATGTGAGAGGTAAACGAATAGTAAAAGTTGTTCCTTGCCCTAGTTGAGAGTCTAGGGTAACAGTACCTTTCATTTTACTAATTACGGATTTTACAACATCAAGTCCTACTCCACGACCAGAAATTTCGCTTATCTGTTGAGCAGTACTAAACCCAGGAAAGAATAAAAGTGAGAAAAGCTCTTTATCCGTTAGGTTATTAGCTTCTGCTTCTAAAAGAAAACCCTTACTTATAGCTGTACTACGAATACTATTAGGATCTATTCCTCTGCCATCATCACTAATCTGGAGTACAATTTGAGCAGAATCATAGAAGGCTTTTATTTTTATTTCGCCTTTAGGGTTTTTACCAACAACTTGTCGTAGTGCAGGAGGTTCTATTCCATGATCAACAGCATTTCTAAGAATGTGTAATAGAGGGTCTGCTAATTCTTCTAGTACCATTTTGTCTATTTCTACTTTTTCACCTTCAAATAACACTGAGGTTTGTTTTCCTTGAGTTTGGGCAGTAACTTTAACTGTTCTTATTAGCTTAGATACAATAGTTGCAAATGGTACCATTCTTAATTGCATCAATTTGTCTTGTATATCGCTATTTAACTGACCAGAACTAGTAAGATAGCTATCAAAATCTGCCGCAGTGTTATTAAGGTCATTAGATATAGAGTTCATATCGCCCATTGCTTCAGTTAACTCTCTCATAATAATATGAAACTCGGTATATCTATCAAATTCTAACTCATCAAAACCATAAAAATTACTTTGAGGCTTTACAAACTTATCTGTAGGCATCAGACCAGAAAAAGCAAACATTCCTTTACCTAAAGTATTGGTTTCATATTCTTTTTCTAACTTTCCTACTACACGATATAGGCGGCCAATATTTAACTTTAATTCGTCTATGTCTTTAGTAAGATTTCTAAAATACTGCTCAAACCCAGACCTATTAACTACACTTTCGCTAGCTAATTTAACTAGGTCATCTATTTTTCCTATAGACACTCGAATACTATTAGATTGGCCTTGAAGAGTGTCAGAAAGGGCTACAGATTTTTCTATTTCTTCTCCTGTAGTAGCTAGGTTTCTAGTAAGGTTTTTTACTTTTTCTACGTCAATATCTTCTGGTAAAGCTTTTAATGGCAACTCATTTACTGGTAGTTGATCTATAGGAAGGCGTTCAATTAACCCTATATAATCAGTATAAAGCTGCTCCATTTTTTTATTAAGGTTACTGTCATTTTGATGAAAGCTTTTTTCCAAAAACTCAGAAGTACTTAGCAAAGTATTTAAAGCATCAGCAGAAATAACCAAGTTATGATCATAGGTTATATCTAATAGGTCTTCTGCTTTGTGTAAAAGGTGGCTAAGTGAGTTAAACCCTGCTGTACCTGCTGCACCTTTAAGAGTATGTACCCTACGGCGTAGTTCTTGGAGCAACTCTCTTTGGTCTGGCTTTTCTTCGAGTAGTAAAAGGATTTTAGAAATATTTTGTATATGTTCCTCAGCTTCTTCAAAAAATACTTCTAATAGTTCTGGAACAATTTGTTCTATATTAACACTGAAATCAACAGGGCTGATGATGGGAGATTCCATATCAAAAGATTCAAAGCCTAGTGTTTCTCTGGTTTCTAATTGATTAGGCAATAATTTTTCAAATTCTATTTCATCTAATTCTTCTGGTAGGTTCTTAAACCTTCTAAAGCCCTTAAATACTTCTAAGAAAATTCTTTTTTCATTTAGATTATTTGTCCCAATACCATCTAGGTAAACCTCTATTTGAAAAATTGTTTGTTGTAAAAGATTGACCAAGTTTTGATTTAAAAGAATATTGCCTTTAGCAACTTTATCTAAAATATCTTCAGCAAAATAAGCCATATGGCTTAGTGAAGAATAGCCTACCATAGAGGTTGAGCCTTTTATTAAGTGAAAAAGTCTTTTAGCTTGGTCTAAATCACCTAGTCGGGTAGGGTCTTTTTTGAAATTCTCAATAGAGTCAAGCATTGTAGGTAAATAACTTTTCACTTCCTCAACGAAAGCCGACAACATTTCCTTATCCATTCCATTAATCATCTACTATTACCCCCTTACTTGATACGTTGATAGATTAAACAATCATCAATTGCCAGTTTTTGTAGACCTTCTACTTTAAGTTCTACAACCTCTCCTGGGCCTAAAAAAAGAAAACCACCTAAAGTGAGCCTTTGGCTCAGTTCTGTAATAAGCTTAATTTGTTGTTGGTGCTGAAAATAGATCAAAACATTTTGACAAAAAATAATATCTTGTTCTGGAATGGAATAATCTATTAACCTGTTAAGATTGACTTTAGTAAATTTAACTATACTTTTTACTTTACTCTTGATTTTGTAAAGATAATCAACCCCTTCTTTTACAAAATCTAGATATTTTTCTTTATAATAAGGAGGTATTTGTTTAAGTACTGTTGGCTTATAAACGCCATTTCTTGCTTTTTCTAAAACCAACTCGCTAATATCTGTACCTAGTACAATCACCTCTAAGTTATGAGCCTCGGACAAGTCTAGTAGCGTCATTGCTATTGAATAAGCTTCTTCACCTGTTGCACAGCCTGCGCTCCAAGCTTTTATAGGAGTTTTAGCCTTACTCGTATCCTTTAGCAGTTTAGGAATAATAGAATTTGCTAAAGCATCAAAAGAAGAGCTATGTCGGAAAAAACTAGTCTCATTAACTACTAGTAACTCAATTAGTTTTTCCCACTCCTGTTTTCCTCCAGGATTAAAGACAATATAGTTATAGTAGTTGTTGTAAGTTTCAATACCTAATAATTTTGTCCTTTGCCAAAGTTTAGAGCTTAAGTATTCGCTTTTGTTTGCTCTAAAATAAAGACCACAGCGTTCTTCAATTAACAACTGCCAGATAAGGAACTCATTATTAGATATCGACGGTTTTGGCAAAACCATTATGACTACACCATCAAAAATCTAACCTTTACCATTTTTATAAGAAGGGCAAACCAAGGTGTCTACCCATGTGCGCCGCTTAACACTAACACATTATGTTTCAA
>JAHFUF010000413.1 GCA_023265235.1 Blastocatellia bacterium | reverse complement strand
TGTTAGTTATAGTTTTATAACTGATTTATATTTTACTTTATTCTCTTAAGACGCGATTCATCCCGCCACTTACTCGTTTCACTTCCTTGAAGTGGGGGCTTTCTCGCGCCGGATTGGTAAATTCCATGTACTATGTACTATAAATTTATTGCATATAGCCAAGACTACGTAATTTATCTTCTATGCCTTCACTGGCAAAAACTTCATCTTGTATGTTTTGAGTAGTTTCTTTATAAGAGGTTCCTGCCCTTTTTATCTGTCTTGAGGCAAGAAATTCTGGAGTAAAAATTTCTTGTAAAACCCTACCATCCATTTCTGGAGTAAGTGCTTCATCCATTTGAAATAGCACGGTTGGTGCGACATCTTTTAAGTTTGCTCCAGAAATCTGTTCACCTTGACGAATATTTTTTCCCCACGCAATAAAAATACCATCAGGAGTATGTTCTCCGGTATTATGATTAGAAGGTGTTAGGTATTTATCACAACTTAAGTCGCCTTTGTACGCGCCATAGTTGATTGATAAAACTAGATCAGGAGCAAAATGACGATATGGGCCATCAAAAGCTTCTTCTTGGGTAAGAATATAACGGAAAACTGGCTCACCGTTTGGGTATTTATGCTTAGTTAATGCGTTTTTAATTTCCTGTTTTATACTCTCAGCCATTTGTCCTGCTTCAACAATACCATGTGGCTCACGGCCTTTAAGATTTAACCGAATGCCGCCATCTAAAGTATAGTAAGCTCTAGTTTTAGACCAATCAAGCTTATCAAAATAATTTTGTGTGTCAGATTCTTGAGATTTTAGTTTTGCTACACCATAGCCAATTTCTTTCTGGAAAGGCTTGCGAATAGCATGATAAACACTGGCTACTTCGTCTAAAACGCCAATTTTCTTTAATGCAGATTTAAGCTTAGCCTTTTCGCCACGTTCAACTAAATAACCTTTGTCTAAGAGCCAACGAGGGATGTCAAAGGCTGAATAAAACGGGCCAAAACCGTGATCAGAAACAATAAAAATTGTTGTATCAGGATCAATATCATTTATTAATGTTCCTACAGCCGCATCTAGCTTTTGGTATATCTCAAAAATGGTATTAGAAAGGCTTGTAGGTTGTTCACTATGTCTAGGGTGGTTTTTATCCATTGCTGCCCAAAGCCTGTGTTGTGCGCGGTCTGATTCAGTAAAAACTGTCCAGTAGAGATCTGTTGGATATTGTTTTAGGAGATAACGAGAAGCCGCTAAACGACGGTCGATAGAGACTAAAAGTTCACTAGCAATTTGCTCTTTGCTTTTGTTATGTAGGTTAACATCAACGATATAGTTAGGAACTGCTGTTTGAAGTTCTGTCGCTAAAGCCTCTGGATAGGTATAAGGATATTCACTGCCAGGCCAAAGCATTCCACAAACCAAGTAGCCATTGACAGTTAGCGCAGGAAACGAGCAAGGATCGTTAATAACTCCTACAGGGCGACCACGTTCAGAAAGCAACTCCCAAATAGGTTTAGCCTTAATGTCTAATGTAGTCATTGCTTTTAGGGTAAAGTTGTCTTCCCTACGTACTAGTGGCATGAAAATTCCATGACGGCCTTCGCTTGTGCCTGTAGCAGCAGAAGTCCAGCCAGGAAAACTATTAGGTGTTATTGATGAACGCAAAAAGCCTGTACAACCTTCTTCAATCAAACGTTGTAGATTAGGCAATTTTCCTTGCTCGATTAACAAATCAATAATTTCAAACGTTGCCCCGTCAAGGCCGATTACTGCTGCTTTTGATGTCATGGTCTTTGTAGAGGCGAACCTATATGTTCGCCTTTCTTTAGTCTTAAGTTAATGCTACTCCTGTAACATCACTAGGAATTACAATTCCTAATTCCTTCATAATTGTAGGAGCAATATCACAAATATGTGGCTTTTTCTCGTTAATATCTTTGCGATTTATAAGAAAATGAGCATCATCCTGAGTGTGCATTCCAGTAAAAATTTCTCTATCCATCAAGGTTTGTTTATTGGTTGAGCCTTTCATATCAAAACCATAGTTGGAGAGTACAATCAAATCTGGGGCTTGCTGCATTAATGGCCCACGAAAAACTTCTTCTTTCATAAACACTTTTTTAATTACAGGTTTGCCTTGATAAGTAATTGCCCGAAGCCCTTCAGCAATCTCTCTACGAAGATGTTCATATTCTTCACCAGGTTCAACAGCCCCTTGAGGGTATTTTCCTTTTAGATTGATATAGATACGAGTAGGATCCATAGCAAAAGCACGAGTACCTGGAGCAATTTCTTCTACAGATTTAGGACTCTCAGAAGTAAATTTTAAGTAACCATTGTCTTTTAACCAATAATTTAAGTAAACCTGTTGTTCAATGCTGGTAAAGCCATGATCAGAACACATCATAAATGTAGTATTACTGTCTAACCTATCATAAACTTCACCAATTAAACCATCAACTCTACGATAGAAATCTAAAAAACCATTGTGATAAGGATGGTTTTTGTCTACTAATGCGTCCCACATAAAATGATGTAGACGGTCAGTTTCTGTTATTGTGCCAATAAAAAGCGACCATTTTTCTTGATCAAAGAGGTGTAAAATGGTTTTACGTCGTTTTTCAAAAACATCGTAAATATCAGCAAGGAAAGCATCTTTAGACTCGCGTGCTTTTTGAGCATCGGGATCAAGACGATATTCTAGTTCCATTAAAGTTGGTAATAGTTCTGGCGGATAAGTAGCCTTTTTTAGGTCTGTAGCTACAAAACCAGAAATTAATGCCCCATTTAATGGTTTAGCCGGGTATGTTTCTGGTACGTTAATTACTACAGAGCGTTTTCCATAATTGCCTAATACATCCCAAAGAGCAGGAGCTTTAACACTTTTAGAATTAGGGAAATAAATTTTATAGCTATTAGGTTGAAGGTCTAGAAAACCAAAAATCCCATGTTGAGCAGGGTTCATACCAGTATAAAAGCAAGTCCAAGAGGTAGAAGAAACTTCAGGAATAGAAACGTCCATTTGTCGTAAACTGCTGTTAGCCGCAATTTTAGCTAAATTAGGCATTGTTCCATCAGCACAAAATTGTTTTAAGAGCGTATAAGGAGTGCCATCTAACCCAATTAGCACGACTTTTTTTTCTTTTACTTCTGTTTGAGGTTTTCCTAAAGATCTCAACCTATCTAAAATTCCCATTTTACTACTCCGTGTAAGAGGGCGAACACATAGGTTCGCCCCTACATTAAAAATAACCTAATTCTTCTAAGCGGCGTTTGACTTCTTCTTCTTCTTCTTCTGAATAAACTTCGTCTGTTTTGGGCAAATACCCTAGTTCTTCTAATTTTTTCAATATTTTTTGAGCACTCTCTTCAGGAGTTTCTTTTGAGCTATCAACCAAAACTTCTGGATTAAGTGGTTCTTCATAAGGATCAGATACGCCAGTAAATACAGGGATTTCTCCTGACATTGCTTTAGCATAAAGCCCTTTAACATCGCGTTTGGCGCAAACTTCAAGTGGACAATGAACATAAACTTCCACGAAATCGCCAATCATTTTACGGACTTCATCACGGATTTCACGATAAGGGGAGATTGCTGCGCTAATAGCAGCTACGCCATTACGCGAGAGCAAATGACAGACAAAACCAATTCGACGGATATTAGTATCTCGATCTTCTTTAGAAAAGCCTAAGCCTTTGCTTAAATTTGTTCTTACTACATCACCGTCTAAGATTTCGATTTTTAAGTTGCGACGGCGCATTTCTGCTTCAACAATGTGTGCAAGAGTGGTTTTACCTGCACCAGAAAGGCCAGTAAACCACAATGTAAAACCTTTTTGTGACATATAAATGCTTTACTCCGAAAGGGGATAGATAACAAAACAGGTCAGTGTACAATAAAACCTACTTGTAACAAAACTGGTTCATCCTAAGAGACGGAGTATTTAATTTTGTCATAGATCTAAAAATTAGTTGGACATTAAGTAGGGGGAAATAGCAAGAAAAAATAATGAGCTATTTTGGCTTCAAACTGTGCGTTATTTAACAAAAGCAAATATTATTTTTGCTTGAAAACAGCTAATAATTAATAATTGAGGTCAACAGGATGAAGAAAATTTATTTAGCATTAACAATTTTAGGATTAATTTTCCCTTACATTTTTGTAGTTAGATTTACTGCAATACATGGCATAGATTTTGGTGAATTTTGGCAGCAAATGTGGGCTAATAACATATCCTCAATGGCAATGACAGATTTGCTAATGTCTTCTTTTATTTGTTGGATATATATGAGGATAGAAGCCAAAAAATACCAAATAAGCAATTTATGGGTCTACATTGCATCAACCCTGGCCGTAGGTTTATGTTTTGCCCTACCACTTTTTCTTTATGTTAGAGAAGGAAAAAAGAGCCACTTGGGATAACTAGCTCTCAAATAACTTTAAGTTTTTTAATTTCATTGAGTTAACTGTTATTTTGCCTTAGGTGTAGGAGATGGTAGCGGTGCAGGCAATGGTGTTCCACTAAAGACAAAGTAATAAACTAGTACTAGTAATACTAAAACAATACCAACAGTAAGAGCTAATTGAGTATTTTTTGGTAAGGCTTCTAGTTGTTCTTTTAAACCAACAGGTGGAGGAGGTTCTTCATCTTTTATTTCTATGCCCATGGCTCTCATATCAGCTAATTCTCTACGGGCTAGTTTATTGACAGGATCAAGGGATAAAGCCTCTTCAAACTTAGCTTTAGCTTCACGATATTTTTCGCCTATTTTATATACTGTACCTAGTAAGGCATGGTAATTAGCAGTCCTAGAATCTTGTTCAAGCAATATTTGTGCGTTTTCTTCTGCCTCTTCATTCCATTTAGGGTTTTTCATTAGTACTTGTACTAATTGTAGGCGATAATCTTTATTTTCAGGGTCATTATTGACAGCTTCACGAAATAAGTAGGCAGCTTGAGCAATATCTTTTGCATTTAAGGCTTGTTTCCCACGATTATAGCTAACTTCTCCCATGCTATGCGACTTAGCCTCTTTATTAGAGGTGACAGTGCTAGGCTTACCATCTTCAGTTTTTGTTATATTTGTAGCAACAGGTTGAGATATAGCACTTGCGGTAGCGGGTCTAACTGGCTGAGTTACAGGAGACGGGTTAGCAGGTCTTGGTGCTGCCTTGGGTGCTGAAGCCACAGGTGATGGATATGAAACTGGGGACACAGGTCTTGATACTGCTGTTGGGGATACTGGAGGAGTTGTGCTAGTAGGTTGTGGAGTAGGTTGTGGAGTAGGTTGTGGAGGCGAACTAGTGCGTGGCTGAGAAGGTACAGGTGGTT
>JAHFUF010000412.1 GCA_023265235.1 Blastocatellia bacterium | reverse complement strand
TTTCTGTTTTTAGAAACTGAAAATACTTTCCTGATAACTCAGCAGAAAAATTAACAGAACTCTCTGGGTAATCACCTAACCCAAGTTTGCTATCTAGGAGCTTTGATTCAATAAATAGCTCGTCTTGTTCGTCAAATTTTCGTCCAGAAGGAGAAAAAAGCTTAATACCATTATCATAAAAAGGGTTATGTGAAGCAGAAATAACAATCCCTACATCATAGCCAGACTTTGTTAAATAAGCGATTCCAGGTGTAGTAAGAACCCCAACAGAAACCACTTCAGCCCCAAAATGGTTAAGCCCACTAGCTAGAGCAGTCTCTATCCAAGTACCAGATTCACGAGTATCTCGGCCTATTATGGCTTTTGCTGGACGAGTTAAGCGATTTGCAAGCAATTCTCCTAGTGCTGCTCCAATAGCAAAAAGTGCTGGCGGTGTTAAAGGGAATTCTCCTGCTTTAGTTCTAATTCCATCTGTTCCGAAAAATTTTGACATTAATTATTGCTCCTAAGACTAATAATTCTAAAATATTGAGATTAGATGATTTATATTATCGCTGTTTTTTTACAAAAATTTGTTCTGGCTCAACCTTTTTAACTGTAATTGCATTAATTATACCAGGAGGTAGGTTAATTTTGGGGGTTGCCACTCCTGAATCAGGCAAATCCTTTACATCTATCATAGCTGAGACATCGGGTGGTGAAAGATTTTCAATAAAAGACTTACGCCCCTCTAATTGAACTGTTACGGTTACTGGAGTGATAGTAACTTTTTCTGTACTAGGGGTAATATGAATAGGGACATTTGTTAACTCTCGTTCAATGCGAATTTGACCAATTTCTACACGAACTTCAATTGTAGGCGAACCAACAACATTAACTTTAGGGTCGCGTACATCCAAATTAAGGCTTTCGACAAAATTTGAGCGATGCCCTGAAAGAGAAATAGGTTCTGTTGTTATTTCATCAATATTTTTAACTCGGCTTTCAGCACCTCGAATATTTACTGTACTAGGGTTAACAGATACAGCCGTAGACTCATAATCGTCAGATATTTTACCAGTAAAACGAGCGTTTACTTTTACTTGACGCTCAATTATTGGCTCAATTGTTAATCTGGTTCTTTGTGGTTCAAGGCTAACAATCTCAACATTTGGCGGATTAGTTACATCACTAGTTGTTAATGCGATTACTCTTTCTCCTGGTTTAGTAGTAGAGAGGCTTATTTTAATTGCTAAAAGGTCTGAGCGCAAAGCTTCAATCGTATCCTTTGGCCCTTTTACACGAATGTTAGCAGAACGAGCAAAATCATCATTAGCAATATCTAAACCTGGTGGAAGGTCTATATAGTCTATTGGCACACCTAAAAGAGTATTAGAAATTGTTTCTTGTTTAGACACCGCTCCCCATAGCACTATTGCAATTATTAACGATATAAGCGTAAGGCTTTTATCTTCATAAAAATATTGCCTTAGCAAATGTGTGAGCATAGTAGCTATTATACTAAAGACTTCTGAGAGTTTGTGCCATAGTTGCACAGCCTACTTACCTCCAAAATTTTTCTAGTGCTATAGATTTTAGTCTTTTGTAACAAAAGGATGTGCATCAAAAACAGTCTGTTTATTTGTTGGGGTGGCTAAACTTCTATCTATAGAAATTTTACTTAATTCAGGGGCTAAAGAATGTTCTTTGTTGTTGTTACGTCCAGTAGTTTTTTGTGGTTCTAGTGCCTGCATTAGCATAATTCGTAGTCTAGAGCTATCTAGGTTACGAATTATTTGCCCACGTTCAACAAATGAAATCACCCCTGTTTCTTCTGATACTACCACAGCTATAGAGTCATTTTCCTCTGTGATACCAATTGCAGCACGATGGCGTGTACCTAGCTCTTTTGCTAAACGTGGGTTAAGCGTCAGTGGAAGAAAGCAACTAGCCGCGGCAAGTCGATAATTCCGCATTATTACTGCACCATCATGCAAAGGAGTATTAGGATTAAAAATAGTTATTAATAAGTCATAGCTCGCTACAGCATCGAGTTTAACCCCGCGATTAATATGGTCTTGTAATCCAACATTACGTTCAAGAATCACTAGGGCACCAATTTTTTCTGAAGCCAAAGAAGTAGCGGCTAAAACAATTTCATCATAAAATTGTTTGCTAGCATTATTTTCTTTACTAGCTCGAAACCCTAACATTGGTAAGCGAAAGTTTTTTCCAAAATGTGCTAGGGCAGTACGAATTTCACCCTGAAACACTACAATAATAGCGATACCTAGATAAAGTACTGCATTACGAACTACTACTTGTACTGTTTGTAACTGAAAATAGCCAGACATTACATAAAGAAAGGTAAAGAATAAAATTCCATATAATATTTGTACTGCACGAGTACCTCTTAATAGTTTAAGGATTTCAAACACTAGAATAAATACTATCAGTATATCCAGCAGATCTCGCCAATGGAGTTGCTGCAAAACTGTTGGCAAACTGGTAGTATAGATAAATTTCATTTTATACCTTAACTAATAGTTAATTTTAATTTGGTGTTAGGGACAACCAAAAAACGTCTTAATTAATAAATGGTTCCCAAATATAGCCTTAAACCTAAAAATTTTTAGACTCTTATATCTTCAGAAAGATAACAGGTTTGTAGCCTATGTTTAAGAATAGGGCTTGGCTGACCGTGTTTTAGCGGCTAAGATGCACGATCTCGCTATCAGGTTGGTCTGCCAATTTCAATGGCAAACAATCAAATTTCATTAGTTGTATTTTGCTGTTATTATTGCCGAGTTCTTATTGAAAATTCAAGAGTTAATACGAGATTTCAGGTAAACTTTTTGTTACACCTAGGCTTTTATATCTAGTTATAAACGAAAGTCTTTTATAAAGAAACTTTTAGCTCTAATTGTTAATTTTATTGAACCGGCAAGTTCTTAAGTAGTTCATTTAGGGCGCGGGCACGATTTCCAAAAGCGTTTTGCTGGCCAGGATCTAGTAAAATGGCTTGTTTAAGGTATTTTTCTGCTTCTTTTAATTCTCCTACTTCAAAATAAAGTTCTGCAAGATTGGTACTAGCAGCAATATCCCTAGGATTAAGCGATAGGGTAAAAAGAAACTCTCCTATAGCCAAGTTTCGTTCTTCAAGCCTCATATACAAAGCACCTAAACAGCTATGTACATAAGCGTTTTCTGGATCAACTACAGAGAGTCCAGTTAAAATATCGCTAGCATCTACTAAGTTACCTTGCTCTGCTAGATGGCAAGCCAAAGCACAGCAAGCATAAATTTGTTCGTCGCTCATTGGCATAGCATCTTTTACAGTTTTATTTAGCTGTAATGGCCGAGGTAGTGAACGACGTAAAGTGTTTAGCATTTGAGTTAGTTTTGCCATAATTAAAAACTCTTCCCTAAAACAAGAATACCCAACGCTAAAGCATTGGGCTATTTTTGTTTTCAATATTTTAATATTTTAATATTTTATCAATTAATATTAATCAACTAGATTGTGATCAACCATATAGGCTAAATAAACATTATCATACATATGATAGCCAAATGGATTTAGAGTGTCATGTATAGAGCTTAGGGTTTGATCTAGGATTTTTGCACCTAACCGGCCTAAGAACCTACTAGGGTTACTAGCTAGGTCTTTAACATCATCAGCACCAAAGTCATGAATTATAGTAGAAACAGCATCTTTATCATGACGAAGCATTTCAAAATTAGCACGGCTTAATTCACCCGCACCTTGTTCACGATTGATTTTTTCTCCATAAGGCTCGCTCTTACCAGATAAAAACCTATCAGAAGTAGTAAAGTAGTCGCTAATAGTTTTAGTGCCTGCTGTACGTGGCCCAGGAGGAATATTACCTACAACATGTGCTGGATTAGTTAAATCTACTGGACATCCTGTTAAGGCTACTCGAACATTTTCGCTCATTAATAGTTTGATTTGTGCGTCGCTATAACCATTTTCTTTCATTTTTGTAATGGCAAGCGATACAGCATGAGTAGTCATAATAGTCCCTTGACTATAACCCACTAGTTCTAGCTTTTCAGGAGGATTCTTAGTTAAGCCTTTGTAGATTTCATTTGCTAAAGTCACAGTAGGTTTGGAAGGAATACCCAAAAACAATTCTTTAGCGCATTGTATTAAATCTATGGCTGGCCCTTCAGTAGAGTTATTAATAAGATTAACATTTTTACCCAAGGCTTGAGCAGTTTTGTTGCCCATATCAGCGCGTGTAAGCTCGTTGGTAGCAATACCATTAACTGCATAAACCTTTGGTACTGAGCCTAAATCACCATTTTTAGGATATTTTTCTAGTTTACCATCATTTTTAGAATCAGGAGTAAGCTTACTAGTTAGTGGAATAGTTCCAGCTACTAGCTTGAGTAAATACTTAATATTATCAAAAGAAAGTGGGTTTTCAGGAAACCCTGCCCTAGGAGTTAGAGTGGCGATGGTTGAACTTAAACTTGGAAGTAATCCAATATTTAAGGAAAGTAGATCTGTAGCTTTGCCTAATTTACCTATGGAATCTACATTTGAGCTTTGATTAGTGCTATTAGTACGATTTTGATCAAATAGATTAAGAGAGAGATCAAATCTATTATTATTAAAAGTAACTGTCACAACACGCCTCCAAATAATTGTAAAATAAGTAGTTTAAAAAGCTCTCATTTGATTTTGTGTTTGACCAACACGGTTTAGTGCTTCGTTAAACTTAGACAAACTTTCACGACAAAGATAATAAACTTCAACCAATTCTTCTTTGCTTAAATCCGTAGGAGGTTTTACTCCTTTAGGATCAAGTACCCACTGCCAAATCAACATCCTACGAGCAATGTCTACAGGTTCAATAGCTTGTTGTGTTGGACAAGTAGGTGATTTTTCTGTTTTGTTTTGAGTTGTCATTAGCTGACCCATTGGACAAAAATTTACTAAATGAATTATCGTTCATTTTTTAGGCAAGTTGCTTTATTTTTGCCGCATCTGGTAAAACACTAGTAAAATTTCATAATAAAGTTTTTGATTTATCTATTAATTTATTGGTGTTACAAGGATTAAAGTTTTTGATTTATCATTTTATTTTCCAAAACTTAGGTCTTAGTTACTTGCCTGAAAAGGGTTTCTTTCCTAAAATCCACTGGAAATTTTCCAATTAAACTTTAACTAATTTTTTAGGGGGTATTTATGGTTGTTGGTGCAGAGACCTTTCAATTTCAAGCAGAGACTAAACAACTTCTTGATTTGGTTATCAACTCACTTTATACAAACAAGGAGATCTTTCTGCGAGAATTGATCTCTAACGCTTCAGATGCCATAGA
>JAHFUF010000411.1 GCA_023265235.1 Blastocatellia bacterium | reverse complement strand
CATTAGCTTCGATCGAGTAAAGGTTTGGATCTCGGATAGACTTTATTTCAATGCTACGTCCTAGTGCTCGTTTTAGTAGTTTTAAGGTGTCCTCACCTATAGTGTTTAGTTCTAATAGCTCTGATTTTGGACTACCACCCCGGGCAAATGCTACTAGACGTTGTGCTAGTTCCGCGCCATGAGTAGCAGATTGTTCAATAATTCCTGCATAGTTATAAAGTTTTGTATTAGAAGGGTCTAGTTTTTTCTTAAAAAGCTCTGCATAACCTAAAATACCTGCTAGCAAATTATTAAAATCATGAGCAATTCCTCCTGTAAGTGTGCCTATAGACTCAAGACGTTGAGAATGAAAGAGTTGTTGTTCTAATTTGCGTTGTTCGGTCATATCACGAAAAATTGCTTGTATAAACGAGCCTGCACCTTGACCAATTACACTAGCCCGTAGTTCTACAGGGAGGATGCTACCAGTTTTTTGTTGTAATTCGGCATCATGCAAATATAAGTAACCAGTTTTATTAAGTGATAGGTAAGCGGAAAGATATTTTGAATAGTCGCTTTTGGCATGAAGGTCTACTAAGTCTAGTTTTAAGAGTTCACTACGTTGTTGACCAAGAAGTTTCTCTGCTTTATTGTTTGCATCTATTATTAAACGCGTTTCTATATCAGCAATAATAATTGCATCATTCGCATTATCAAATAAACTACGATAACGTTCTTCAGATTTACGGCTTTGTCCATATAGTTGAGCATTATTTATTGCAATACTACATTGTCTAGCAATAGATCCTACTAATCGAATCTCACCTTCAGTCCAATTACGAGTATAGCTACATTGATGTAAAGCTATTGCCCCTACTAATTCTTCTCTATTCATAACAGGCATTAATAAAGCTGCTTTGATTTTAGTTTGTTTTATAAATTCAATAGAATTTTCATTAATAAGAGATGGAGTATGGAGACTATCCATCATCCAGAGCTTACCTTCCCAAACAGAATCAAAATCTCCTATATAATCACTACCTCTATATTTATTACTAATTAGCTGTGGCCATTGAGCACCACATTTTTCATGTGTAGCAGTAATAAAATAATCATCTTCATCTTTTATTATCTTAAAAAAAACACATCTATCCAACTCTAAATGTTTGGTTATTTCTTCACAAACAGAATCCAAAACTTGGTCAATATCTAGTGATTGAGATATAGTCAAGCTAATAGAGTTTATTATTTGTTCATATGTAGCGGCATCATGGGTTTTTTGGTATAGCAAGGCTTTTTCTAAAGCTAAGGTAATAATGATAGTTAATTCTGTTAATAGTTCTCTATCATAGATAGTCCAGGTTTTTGTTTTAGCATAACCAAGTCCAAGTATCCAAAAAGAACTGCTACTAGGTTCTAAAAGTATAAAAGCCTGTGAGTTTAGTTTGTGTTGGTGTAGGAAATTTTGCCAGCTTGGATAAGGAAAACTATCTTGGTCAAGTACTGTCAAACTACTTTTTTGTGTTAATAAATATTGTTTTAGAGTTAGGTAAAATTCTTTGGTTAACTCTTCTTCTAGGCGTAAAAAAGGGTTGGATTGGCTTTTCTGCCATCGTGAAAACTGAAAATTAGCTTCTGGATCAAACCAAACTTCTTGGCATTGAAAAACTTCTTTTACTAGGGAAATTAGTTCTGGTAGTAATTCCGTTAATTCTACTGTAGCGTTAATAGCAGTTAATACTAAGTTAATAACCTCTGTATGTTTGAGTTGTGTATTAGTTTGTTCCTTTAATCTTTTTTGTTCGGTGATATCCTGTGTAACATTAAGTAGCCCCATATTGCTACCTTTAGAATCTGCAATCATACGAGTATGAATAGCAAGCCAAATTTCTTGATCTTTAGCAGTAACGCCTAGCCATTCTCCATTAACTTGAGTGGCTAGGCGTAGTTTATCAAACTGAGGCTGCCAATTACCGTTATCTAAAGCCATAGGAATGATTTTAGCAATATTTTGGCCTAAAATTTCTTCTGCTGACCAGCCAAAAATTCTTTCTGCTGCTTGGTTCCAATAAACAATATCATTGTCCATATCTGTACCAATAATAGCATCATGAACATTGTCAAGTAGCAAGGTTTGGAAATGTAGATGAGCTTCAGCTTCATCAAATCGGCGCCTTAACTGATAGCTTCGTATAGCTCTATGAGCAATTGCTGGTAGCATTTGAGGAAATGTTGGGGATTTAACTAAATAATCTGCCGCTCCTAGTTTTACAGCTTGTACAGCAATATTTTCATCACCATAACCAGTAATGATAACTACGGGTCTATCTAGTTTTCTCATTTGTAGTTCTGCCAGTAAATTAAGCCCATTGGTATCTGGTAGAGAGTAATCTAGAATAAATAAGTCAAACTGGGATTGCTTTCTTAAGCAATCCCACATTTCTCTGGCAGAATTCACTAGTGTAATGTTGTCAGTGGCAGATTCTTTTTGAAAAGCACGTTTTACAAGCATTGCATGCTCTTCTTCATCTTCAACCAACAAAATACTATACCCTATTTCGCTCATTATTCTCTATTACCTCAAACTACTTGTGAGTACTAGGAAGAGTAAAATAAAAACAACTTCCTATTCCAGGGGTAGATTCAACTTTTAGTTTACCATTATGTGCTTGAATTATTCTTTGTACTAGGGTTAGCCCCAAACCGCTCCCTGTCACTTTTTGTAATTCTTTAACGCGATAAAATAGCTCAAAGACTTTTTTTTGTGACCTAAGAGCTATACCTATGCCTTGATCGCTCACCCAAAATTGATAAGCTTTTGATTGGGGTTCACAGCCAATTCTAATGATTGGCTGACGCTCCTGTGGGGTAAACTTTATGCTATTAGAGATTAAATTTACCATTACTTTAACCATTAAATCTTTATTACAGGTTACTTTAGGCAAATCAGTGATAGTAATAATCTGTGGATTTCGTTTTTCTACTATTGACTTTAACATGTGACAAGCATCCTGTAAAACCTCTTTAAAGTCGGTTGGTTCTTGATGCCTAGA
This sequence comes from Blastocatellia bacterium, assembly GCA_023265235.1. Classification (GTDB taxonomy): domain Bacteria; phylum Acidobacteriota; class Blastocatellia; order Chloracidobacteriales; family JADJPF01; genus JADJPF01. The sequence goes on along the minus strand of JAHFUF010000411.1, from coordinate 2,311 downwards.
TTGTCTACTTACTTGTGTTAACTCTATTAAATTCATTAACTTATCATCTAAATTTCTAGCACTACGATTAATAGACTCTAAAAAATTAACCCCTTGTTTGTTTAATTGTAGAGAGTAATCTTCCTGTAAAGCTGATGAGAAACCAAAAATTGTTACTAGTGGAGCTTTTAATTCATGTACTAGAGCTTGAATAAGTTTGTCTATGCCCTCTTGACCTACTATCCAGTTTTTGCTTAAGGCGGTTTCCGGTTCAATTAATAATAATACCATTGGCTCAGAACTATTATTATTTATTAAGTTAAACTTTAACTGACTATCATAGCCTAAAAAATGCTTGTTAATAGTTAGGTTTTTTTTAATTAAAATTACCTGGTTTATGCTAGCAAAAAAGTTTTTTAACCCTAGATCTACTGTGCTTTCTACTACAAGCTCAGCAAAATAGCTATTTGTAGCAGGGTTAGAGGCGATTATTCTCCCTTCTAGATTAAGTAATAAAGCTGGATATTGGTGGTTTTGAAAAAATAATAAAAACTGTTCTTGCATTATTTGTTATCTATAGAGTTTTTAGATACATCTAAAGAGAATATTTAAGAATATAACAAAACCAGAAAATTTTTATCACAAATAAACAAAACTTTAACTTCTATATTATAAATATTGCTAAAAAAATAACCCAGCACAAAGTACTGGGTTATTTTCCTCTACACAATATTTATTTTGTGGTTAGTTTTAATTTTTAATTAATCACTATCATTAATTCTGCTTGACGTATTCTGCCTAGGTTATCCTGACCGACAAAAACTAATTTTTGAGCACCCTGTGGGGCTTTCTTCTTTAGCTTAAAGTTAAACATCACAGTACCACCAGAAGTTGATTGTGAGGCGGCACTAGTTAGCTTGGCTTTCAAAGTGCTTAGAGTTGCGGCATCTGGAGTAACCGTTACCATACCAGGAAATCCATTTGAACGATCTATTTTAACGGCAAATTGTCCACTAGCACCACGAGTTAACATAAGTGGTTGTTGTGGGAAAGAAAGTGAGAAATCCATAGCTAAGACTTCTAGTTTAACGCTAGCAGTTCTTACAATCTGGCCAGAAGTAGCAGTAATAGTAATGTTTGCTGTCACTGCTGGGCTATCTACTGGAGTAGCAATCATTATATTGGAATTTTGTCCAGGAGTAATAGTACTTTGAGAGAAAGTAATATTAAGCTTAGATTGATCTGAACTAGCAGTTAAGGTTACTGGTTGATTAAAGCCTGCTAATGCTTGCAAGCTAGCAGAAAATACTCCTGAAGAACCTGCCAAAACAGACTGTGTTGCAGGAGTAACATTAAACATAAAGGTAGGAGAGGAAACAACATTAACAGTAGCAGCAACTGTGCGAGTAATATCACCAGACCTACCAGTAATAGTTAAGTTTATTGTACCTGCTGGTGTACTTGACGAGGTAGTAACAGTAAGTGTACTAGGAGTACCAGGAGAAACAGACGCGTTAGAGAAACTTGTAGTAACTCCATTAGATTGTGATGATGTAGCACTAAGCGTTACTTGTTGGCTAAAGTTGTTTAAGCCTTGAACATTAACATTAAAGCTAGTAGAAGCACCAACCCCTACAGTTTGTGAAGTAGGTGTTACGGCTAAGCTAAAGTCTGCTCTAGGAGTAGCAATTATAAAATCTGCATCAGAACTATCATCACCTGTAGTGCCATTTGCATCTCTGGCAGTCACTCTTATACGTGCATTATCGGTAAGTAAAGAGCTTGGAACATTAAAGTTAAAGCTACGAGCAGTACCCGCAAGCCCTAAAGCAACTGTTATTGGGAAAGAAGTTCCACCATCAGTCGATAAATCAATACTTTGAGTAGAAACAGCATTAGTGGAATTAACTGTCCAAGCAATCGGTAAGCTTCCACCAGCACCAATATTTTCTCTACCATTAGGAGAGGTAACTTTTACTGATACATTAGCTTGTGCTGCGCCTACTTGGTAACCAAAAATATTTAATGCATCAATATCAGCTTGGGTAAGAACATCACGTTCCCCTTGACGACCAAATGGATCCATAATACCTATTTTTGTATTATTGGGAGTAATCTCTTTTGCTCGCCAATGACTAGATTGTGCTCTATCACCTGAACTTCCTCCAGGCCCACCTGTGGAAAGAAGAATTTTTCCTGCGCCTGAAGCATTAGTAAAAAATACTTGTAGTTCTGATTGATTTGTTCCAGCAGTTAGTACTCTTGGAGCAGAGGAAAAAGTTTGAGGGGTTACATCGTTAGAAAATCTAAATATATCCCATATAGAAGGTCG
>JAHFUF010000410.1 GCA_023265235.1 Blastocatellia bacterium | reverse complement strand
AAAGTAAAAAACGTACTAAGAGTAAAACAGGTGAACGCATAGATTTAACAGATCTATTAACGGCTAACCTTTTGTCCGTTGGAGCAAAGTTAAAACATAAAACCCAGGCAAATGTATTAGGCGTTATTACCCGCGATGGTAATATTAAAATAGGAAAAGAAGAATATAGTAGCCTCTCAGGTGCTGCTACAAGCCTAGCTAGTTCTGGGCGGCGTGATGGCTGGCTTTGTTGGCTTTTCCAAGACACTGATGGGGATTGGAAAACAGTTGATTTACTTAGGACAAGATGGAAGCAAAAATTTGTAGAAGGATAATGTGTATTAAATTATCTCCTGATAAACTTGCCTAATTGCTGATAAATGCCCTTGATAGTCTTTTAGAAAGTTAGCCTCTTCCTTGTAACCTAATTGTTTAGCTATTTCTAACTGTTGACTAGAGTTATGTGGTAAGTAAGTTTGTGGACGCTCTAGTTGCAAGCGGATTTTGTGATCTAGTTGTCTTAAAAAACCATAACCTTTTTGTAAAAGGCTTGCTTGATCTGCTGTTAGTAAGTTTTTTTCTGCCAAATGTGTAATTAAAGAAAGTGTTCCTCTGTTTTGTGGATCTGGAATATGGTGTTTAAGTTGGAGATAACGAGTAGCAAAATAAACATCTAGCATTCCCCCTACACCAAACTTAAAATCCATACTTGCTTTTTGATTTTGTAACCGTAAACGTATTTCCTTAATCTCATTGGATAAACCCCCAAAATCTTTGGTACTACGAGAAAAAAGTAACTCTAAAACGCGGCTTTCTACTTGTTGACAAAAATTAGCTTGGCCAACAACAGCACGGGCTTTTAAGTAGGCTAGCAACTCCCAAATTGCTGCTCGTTCTTGCAAATAATTTTGTAGGTTTTCAAAACTAGTTGCTAGTAACCCATTCTTTCCATTAGGGCGCAAACGTAGGTCTACGCGGTAAAGCATCCCTTCACGTTTTAAGGCTGAAAGAATCTGAACCATTAAAGTTACTAGCTTAGCAAAAAATTCCTGGTTGGTAATTTCATTTACTACACTTCCCAGTTGATCAGAATAAACAAAAATAATATCTAGGTCAGAGCCGTAATCAATACCACAGTGCCCTAGTCTGCCTAACCCTAAAATAGTATAGACAAGAGGAACTCCTGTAGAAGAAAATTTTGTTAACAGTTCATTACACGCAAGCTCAGTAGCGATTTGTAAACAGGCTTCTGCTAGTGCTGTTTGCAGTAGGTTTATTTTTCTTAGCTCCTGTAAAGACTCTGTAAAATCTGCTTTTGCTGAAAGTAAATCATAGCGACCCAGTTTAAGGATTTCCTCATGCCAACATAAACGTAATTCTACTGAAGCTTGGTCTAAAGAAAGACCTTCTAAGGCAAGTGAAAAACGCTGGTAAAATTGTTCTTTGGTTGTAATTTTTATTGGTTTATCTAAAGGCTCGCCAAGTAAAGAGAGCAAATGTGGATGAGAAATTAATATTTGAATAAAGTATTGACTATTACCGCCAATAACAACCAATTCTTGAATCTGTTTTTGAGTAAGGTTTTGAGTAGGAAGCCTTTCATTTTCTGATCTAAAAGAAAGGGTGAAATCTCTTAGCCTTCGTAATGAACGAGCAGAATTAACTGTAGTATTTAACCCAGTTACAATTGCTTCAGCAACCTCTGTTTGCGTTAATTCTATATTAGGTAGGGTTGTTAGCTCTAATAATGCTTCTTGAAACAAGCTTTCTATATTAGCAATAGAGGCAGTTGAGTTTTTTTGAGTTTGACGGGAAATATTTAATACTGATTGGCTTAAAGTATTAAATTTGTTAGATGGTTTTATTTCAGTTTGATCAAAAACTCTGTTGTAAATGGTCTGAACATTTTGACAATGCGATTGTAACTGTTGGTCAAAGGCTCTATAAGTGTCATAACCACAGCGACGAGCAAGTAAAAGTAATTTTTCATCACCAGTTGGCAAACTATGAGTTTGTAGACCATGTTCCATTTGTAAACGGTGTTCAACCATTCGCAGAAAGGTATAAGCTTGGGCTAATTGAGTATGCTCACCATCGCTCAAAAGATTTTTGTCTGTTAATCTTTGTAACCCTATTAGAGTTTGTGGGGTGCGCAGCCAAGCATCTTGTCCACCATAACAAATTTGTAATGCTTGGAGAATAAATTCAACCTCTCTAATACCGCCTTTGCCTAACTTAACATTGTAGCCACCTGAGCGTTTTGCTACATCACTGTCGATTTTTTCTTTAGTCTGTTTTACAGATTTTAATGCTTCAATTAATGGTTCAGACTTGTATATTTGATCTTTTAGTTCGGTTAAAAACCTTTCTACTAAACCACTATTCCCAGCACTTGCACGAGCGCGAATTAATGCTTGACGTTCCCAATTTTGAGCTTCATTTTTGTAGTAACGTAACATTTCGGCTAGTGAGACTACTAGATCACCTTCACGACCACGAGGACGTAACCTTAAGTCAATACGAAAAACAGCCCCTTCTCCTAATTGGGAACTAATGGTTTTAACTAGGGTTTCAGCCAGTTTGGTAAAAAAATATTTGTTTGAAACCTTTGTTCCAGATGTTTCTCCATCAGCAGAGTAAATAAATATTAGGTCTATGTCTGATGAATAGTTAAGCTCAAAGCTTCCTAGTTTTCCTAGAGCAATAATGGCAAACTCTGCTGGGATAAACCTACCTCGTTCATCTAATATTTGTGGTCTACCATAGCGGTTTAATAAAGGCTGATAACAAACGTCTAGGGTTCTTTCTAGTATGCCATCAGCTAAGTAAGATAACTCTGCGGTGGTTTCTGATAAAGTTGCAAGGTTTAAACAGTCTTTTAGATAAATACGTAGTAGTTCTCGTCTTTTGAAACGTGCTAGACGAGTAGATTCTGTTAAGGAAAGGTTAATAGCTATAAACCTTGCTAAATCTTCTAATAAAACCTCTTTGGTTTTAATTTTTGTTAAATCGTGTTCACGCTCACGAGCTAACCAAGTAATATATTCTGGGCGTTGTAGCAAAGTTTCTAGTAGCAAATTGCTATAAGAAGCTAGTGTAAAAAGGTTAGCCATTAGCTCTTGATTTTTAACATATCGATGAGCGTTTTCCGGCTGTTCCTCAAAGAAGCGTGCAACAAATACACGCACACTAGTGGAGTCAGGTAATTTATCAATAACTTGTTCTAGTGCTGGGGATAAAAAAATCATAGCTAGGGTAATTAACTAAATATTATTTTTAGCGCGATTGCTACAAATGCGTACATACTCCATAGTCCAAAAACTGTAATAAGTGCAAACTTCTGAGATAAATTTTTAGAAATTGCAGGTAGCCCTATAGAGAGTAAAATTAATGCCCAAATGGTAAAAATATCAAATTGAGAAAGAACAGCCATTAATAGCTTAGAAGTTCCTTCTGGCATTAACATTCCTGGGTTACTTGCAATTAATGTCCCTTTGGTTATGTCTATATCCTTGGGATCTTTTAGAAAAACAACAATAATATTTAAAGTACTTTGGACAAAGATTGTTACCATACAAAAAATATGTATCACTAAAGACAGAACTTTCTTGTATGCTGTTACACCTCCCATCATAGTTATTCCACCAAAAAAGATTAGTGCTAAGATAACAGGAAATGCTGATGTATAAACAATAGGGCTGATATAAACAAAGTAAGGAGCTACTTTAGCCGCAGTTTTAACTTGAGTATTTAATGCTTCTTTTTCTTGTTGAGACAAATCAGCACGACTTTTACCTTGTTTAGTTAGTTGTTGTTCAAAGATTTTAGAATAAAAATCTTCCCAGTTAATATTTACTTTCTGCAAAATAATTAGTGTAGCACCAAGTGAAACTATAATAGATAGTATTAATGCTACAAACAAACTAGGCTTAATATTAATATCTTGAAAGGCTTCACTAGGAAATAAAAGCGTGCCTATTATTCTTTGGAAATCATTATATTTAGGTTTTGGTGGCACGATTTCTGGATTTTCTAGATTTCCTGGATTTGCTACAATTTCTGGTGTACTCATAATTTTACCCCTTTATTTACTATGGTATTGAAGGTTAATTCGTGATGGTAGCTGAACTTTATAAGTTTGAGCAAAGTTATTTTGATTAATTGCCATTGCTAAATGCCCACGAGAATCAATATATAAAAGAGGGGCATCTATAGGCACATCACTAAAAGTTTTTACAAAAGATAAAGAAATATTTTGGTCAGCTATTTTAATATTAACTTTATCACCTATCTTATAACCTAATTTAGCAAAATCCTGCTCATCAATATTGGTTATTAAGTTACCATATTGACCATCTAAAGCTATTATTTCACCTGTTAAGCCTTTTTCGTCAAGTTTTACCGCACTAATATTAAGCTTTATCACTTCAGAAAGTGAAACTAATGGGCCTACCATAGTCCAATCAATTCCATTGGCTAAATGTGCTGCTACAGGAGAAAAAATATCTCTACCATGAAAGGTTGATGAAAGCGTTTGACCAATCATTAATTTAGTATTAGTAATCTCTCGTACTGCTTCTAATCCATCTTGGTCTTGTACTAGGGTTATTAAGCCATTATTGGGTAAGACAAAATACTGACCTCGTTTTGATTTAGCAACAATTGCTTTACGAGTGCTTCCAACTCCAGGATCTATTACTGTGACAAAGACCGTTTTACTAGGGTAATAGCGAGTTGTGCCTGCTAAGAATCTTGCACCATCTAAGATTGAATATGGTGTGACCTGGTGGCTAATATCTATAATTCTCAGCCTAGGTTCAATCTTTAACATTACACCTTTACATATAGCTACTGAGTCATCATTTTCCCCAAAATCAGTCATAAATAAAACAGTTGGGGGCTGCTTTTTTGTCTGAGGTTGATAAGCTGCAATAACATTACTTGTAGTAATTGCGCTAGGTAGATTAATAGCTATTAGACAATTAATAATCAAGTAAATGAATATAAGCATTAATTTTTTCATATATTTATCTGTAGGGGCGAACTGTTCGCCCTCTTAATTTAATGACACATGGAATTTGTTTTATAAATATTGGGTTTTTTTAGGTTTTATCTGCCACATTAAGATAGAAGATATAACTCCAAAAATTAAACAAATAGACCAAAGTATAGACGCGCCGTGGTTTTCTAGTATATTTGTACCAAAAATAGGCCCAAAAGTAGCACCAAAACCAAAAAACATAGAGTAAATGCCCATATACGCACCTTTTTTGCTTGCAGGAGAAACCTCTGCTACATAGGCTGACCCTGCTGGAAACAAGATCATTTCTCCAAAAGTCCAAATAACAACGCTAAATATGGCAGAAATAGCATCAGTAACA
>JAHFUF010000409.1 GCA_023265235.1 Blastocatellia bacterium | reverse complement strand
TTCTAGTCGCGCCTCATCGCCTTGGTAGAGAGCATCTATTATTACCATGCCTAATGTATCTAAATTAGGGGTTGAAGGGGTTTGATCAAGCATAAATGAAACCTCATTATTGTTAGATCTAGAAATAATACCAGCACATGATCACGAAGGCTAGAGATTAATTAGAGATTAATTAGAAATTAATTAGAAATTAAAATATTTAATTAAATAAGTATTAGGCTCTACTTCTATTAATAGAACTTGAGAGGTAGAAATATTGTTTTCTTTAGGTGTTTGATTAGTAGTTTCTTCTGCTAAAAGCCAATTAGACGCAAAGTTTTTTTCGCTTGGTGTTGTAGTATTTTTTTGCATAAATGTTACTCCTAAATAGTAGATGTATCAAAAACTTAAAACGTGAACTTAAAACTTAAAACTTTAAAATAACCTTGAGAGTGAACCTCAAGATAAAACTAAACTTAACCTTGACATTAAAGAATAAGCCATTTACCAGAGATTGTTTGGAAGTCTAGGCCAATAAAGTAGTTATTGCTTTGAGAGTCTTTTTCTATATGGCGAACGATAGCTTTAGCAGCAAAGGTAGTAATAGATTGAGTTTGTTTATTAGCTAGAACTAAAACCTTATAGCGAGTAACTTCTAATTCAGCACCGATTTCTAAAGCAACATCACTTAAAACTAAAGCACCATAACGAGACACATTAATTGTAGATACTTGGCGCATATAGCATTTAGAATTAATAGGTCTTCTGACAAATAATGTAGTAGAAAGATTAACTCGTTTAGTTAGCCTAGTGTTAAAAACCTCGCTATCTTTTGTATTATCTATTAGGTGCTTATCTATTGGGTGCTGTGTTATGGCAATAGTGCTAGGATTACTGTTAGTAGATGATGAGTAAGAGCTTAATATTGCAGACATCTTTTTATTACTCCCATTGCAAAAGTTTTTAAGTTAAAACTTTTGGTTTTTGAGGCTTTGAAAATGAACCTTTGATGGCTTACTTTGCAATGGATGTGCCAAGAGTTTTTTAATAGTTTTTGCTGGTTTAGCAGGAGTTTCTAGGGCTTTAGTTAAAATAAGCTGATTTTTAAGGTAAAATACAAGCGATTTCGATTAAAATATATAGTATATTATATTAGTAATAAGCCTAGATTTCCGAGATCTCGGAAAATATTTTGAAAAAATATAGTACTCTTATTGAGCCTTGCTACTTAGTGTAGAGTAATTATTTATTGAAAATAATATAGGTAACTATGTGTATTTCCTATTGGTTATAAGATTTATATTTTCTAATAAATTTTCTAAAAAAAAGTACAAAATCAGCATTTTCCGAGATCCCGGAAACTTTGTACGAGATCTCGGAAAAACTCTATTGTTGTACCTTTTTTTTGTTAATTCTTGTTTGTTTTTCTCACCAAAACCAACTAAAAAGGCCAGACAAGCACAAAAATCTAGCAAAACTTAAAAACATTTATTTTCTATTAACAATATTTAGTATTTCCGCAATACATTTTATATCAATAAGTTAGAAGGAAATATATTTTAGTAATCAAGTTTTTTTGGCGACGAGGAAATATTTTTGAAAGCCAATTAAAGCCAATTAAAGCCCATTAAATGAAAAACATTTTGGCATTCTCTTTGCAATAGGGGACTAGAAAACTATTTTCTAATTCCAAATTAAACAATAAGGCAAATTGCAAAGAAAGAGAGTGTTCAATGAAAGCAAATAAATATTATGTATTGTCTTTAGCAGTATTGGTTACGCTGCTAACAATAGGAAGTAACCTAGAGCTAGCAATTGCTCAGACTAGCAATGAAATAGATGATTTGGCTAAGACTAGTATTAGCCCTCAAGCTCAAGCCCAAGCTAACCTACAAATAACCTCAGTTAATGTTGTTGAGTCTGGAGATAATCCACTAGTACAAATAACAGGTAGTGGGTTTGGCAAGAGTCCTAATCAAGTAAAAGTAATGCTTAACGACAATGGAGTACTACTTACCCCACAACAGGTCAAAAACAAAAAGGTAATAGTCCAAGTGCCAAATGCTACCCTTTGTAGTGGACAAGTACGTATAAGAGTAATAGTTAATACTACAAGTTCTAATACTGCTACTTTTAGTTATCAAAAGAGTGCGCCAATCATCTACACCTTAACACCAGTACATGCCAAAGCTGGTAGTGTAATAGAACTTAAAGCAGACAATCTCGCTTGTGATGCAGCTAATAACCTAGTCACAGTTAATGACACCTTAGTACCAGTACTTGCCGTTAATATGGATAAGCTTACTATACGAATACCTGAATCATTTATTGCTGGCAAAGTAAAACTACGCTTAACTGTTGGTTCTCAGGCTAGCCTAGCAAAAGATTTTAGTATTGATGCAATTAATGCTAGTGGCCCATCTGGAGGTAACTCTGGATCGGATAATAAGTTAGTATTCCTTAGTACATCACCAGCAGGAGCTAGTTTTGCTCCTATGTTTAATATTAGAGACTCTATAACAGTTAATAGCGTGAAAACAGGTCTTTGGGATGCAATGTTTTATGGTACTCACCAAACTGTAATTGATTTACCTTGGAAGGCTGAAGGCATAACACAAAAAGCCTTACTCACCATAAATGTTAGAGAAGTAAATAATATTTATGGCAACTTCACAGGTCAGAAAGAACGCTTTATTTACACATTAATCCAATTCCCTAAAAATCCAGATAAAATTTATCACCCAGAAAACAATCCTTTCTTCTGGGGAGCTTGTAGCGCAGCGACAGAAAGTAATCCTACTGGTGGATTTATCTTTAATTCACTAGGACGAGCAACAGGCGGAATAGATAGCTTTGATATTGCTAAAGATGGATTAGCTAATGGAAAAGCATCTATGACATTTCGTTTAGTAGCTCCTGACCTTGGAGTATATGAGGACTATGGAATTAACTACTCCAAAGCTGGCAATGCTGAAACAAGATTACCAAAACTTATTACTCTTACCGTAGAAATGCAGGATATTCAACCTTCTACACCCGCTAGCCAATTCAAAATAGGTAAAGTGACTTTTAATGATGAGCTAACAGGTAAAGGGATAAAGGTTACTGAAAATGCTACTTTTGCTAACACATTTAGCATTACTGATGTAGTTGATTTATTTGGCTTAGGAACGTTTCGCTAATTTATACATACCTCTATTTGCTCCCATTTACTAACCATAGATAGTGGGGGCTTTTTCTAACCTTTGATTAACACCATATCTTATGTGTATAGAATAAAAACTATGTCTCAAAATCAAGTCAATGCAAAAACAGAAGTAGCAAAAGTAGCAAAAACAGAAGTAAATTCTCCGACTACCAAAACAATCTTTAGCTCAAGTACTATTTTTGATAACAAAGAGAGCAAAGCTAATAGAAAAACTACTAGCAAATTAGATGCTAAAACAGAATCTAAGACAGAGGTTAAAGCAGAATCTAATGCAAACACTAAAACAACAACTAAAAAAGGTGATTACTTTAATGAGCAAGGAACAGCACAGCTAGAACAAATAAAAAGTATGTACAATGTAGGAATAACATACTTTCCTTTTTTCTTAGTAGCAGGAATGGCAGTAGTTATAGGTGGAAAGGTAGCTTATAAAAAACTAACCACCAAAACCTCTACATCACATGGTAGCGCACATTTTGCTAGTCGTAGAGAGATAAAACATCTACTAAGACCAATGAATGAGCCAATTAGACAAGGGGAGTTACGAGTAGGCAAATACATAGAGACATGGCGACCAAAACACAAGTATGTGAGTTTGCCTAGAAATATAGTAAATAGGCATGTGCTAATAGTGGGGCCATCAGGAGCAGGAAAATCTAGAGCTTTATTTCTTCCTAATTGTTACTACAACAAAGGAACATCATTCCTTGCCACTGACCCTAAATCAGAACTTTGGGAGCAAACATCAGGGTTACAAGAATGTCCAATTAGATTTGCACCAATGGAACCAGAAAATAGTTTAGCCTTTAATCCAATACCAGCATGTCGTGATATAGACATAGCTGAAAGGTTAGCTATTGCTATTGTTTATGCTAGAGGAGAAGAAGGAGATCCTTTTTATTATCTAACTCAGCAACAGTTATTAAAAGCTTTAATAGCTCATGTGGCTCATAGCAGCGTACCTACCCTTACACATGTTTATGAACTTATATCTTTAGGAGGATTTGCTGTAATTCCAATATTACAAGAATCTCCAAATGAAAGTGCTAGGAGAATGTCCACTAGCTTTGTAGGGCTAAATGAGAAGTTATTAACAGGTGCAGTACAAGCAATAACAGGAAAGTTATCTTGGTTAGAAAACCCTAAACTTAGACGTTTTACTAGCTCAGTAGATTACACATTTGATTTTGCTGAATTGCGTAGAAGACCTATACAAGCCTATTGGTGTCTTAATGAAGACGATGTTACGAAAATAATGGAGCTAACAGCAGCCTTTTTTAATATGGCAATGGTTGCACTCAAAAGGGCAGAAGATAAAAAAGTATCAGTAAATTTCTATTTTGATGAATTTGGAAATATTGGCAGATTAACAAACTTCGAGAATGATATCACCTTAATAAGAAGCCGAGACTTAGCGGTGATAGGTTGTCTGCAAAATATCGCTCAATTAGAGAAAATTTATGGACGTGTAAATGCTCAGATAATATGGGCAAATTTTAATACAAAATTTGTATTAAATGGTCTAGAAAATGCTACAGGAGAAATGATATCCAAGACTCTTGGAGACTATACATATTTAGAAGAAAAGCTTTCTACCAGTAGAGCAGGGTTTTTTGCAAAAGGTACAACTGAGTCAGAGTCGGCACATGCTAGGAAATTATTAACACCTGATGAACTACGAACTTACTCAAGTAAGAAGATGATTTTGATTTCAACAGAGCTACCAGCAATTAGTTTAGATAGACTGCGATATGAGGATAGACCAAACAATATTGCTAAATTAGATTGTTGCCCAAATGAAATAACAATTCCCAGTTATGAGGCTGTAAAAGCTGAAATGAAAGCCCAACAAAGTCGCCAAAAAAGAAGGTAATTAAATAAAACTTTAATCTAGTAATTTTAAGTAATTTTAATAGTTTTAACGCAACCTAAATTTAGCAATTAAACTTTTTAGTTTCAGGAGGAAAAAAACAGATGGAAATAGCAGAAATTAACGAAGGGATTAATCAAGGAATACTTGGAAAAAATATGTATGATAATCAACAAGAAATAGAAGAAATAACTTTAACTTTTTCTAAAAAAGATTTTGACAAAGTAAAAGCAGGTGCTTATTTCAATAACTATGATTCTTTGGAGGAGTTTGTTGTTGATACTGTTGTCAATGAAGTAGAAGCA
>JAHFUF010000408.1 GCA_023265235.1 Blastocatellia bacterium | reverse complement strand
CCTAGGATAAAAATTAATACAACAAACCCCTCCTTCATCAGCTAAATCCCATAACATTTGATCTGTTAAGTTACGAGGATGAGAACAAATCCTCCTTAAGTTTGAATGCGAAGCAATTAACGGATGTGTAGTAAGTTTTAATACATCATAAAAAGCTCGGTCAGAAACATGAGAAATATCAACCATCATCCCTAGTTTATTCATCAGCTTAACAACTTCTTGTCCAAAGCTTGTTAAACCCTTATCATAACCATTGTCACCTGATGAACCACAAATTTCATTACTATTTGACCAAGTAAGCGTCATATAGCGTACACCTGCCTGGAAGAAGTCTTCTAATAGCCCAATATTCCCATTAATGGAGTGTCCGCCTTCAATACCCATACCAGCAGCAATTCGACCTGTTTTAACTGCATCTATAACATCCCTAGCACAAGTAACTAGTTGCATTTTATCTGGATGTAGGGAGACTTGTTTTTTTAAGGCATTAATTAAGTCCCAAGAACGACCTATAGCTTTCTCTCCAGGAAATTGCGTAGGGTTAACCCAGATAGAAAAAAACTGTGCTGCTACACCACCCTGACGCATCCTAGGAATATCTAAGTGCCCTATTTGGGAATAAGTAGCAAGGTCAACATTTTCATCTAGTACACGTTGAAGAGTGTCTGCATGTAAATCAAAGGCTAAAAACTTTTTTTTGTTATTTTCTATATTTATTGACATGGCGTTATGCTAGCAAAACGGGCTAGCAAGTGGCAACCCACACGCTATTTTCTATGCAGCAAATTCCAAGTATTTTTAGTTATTTCTAGTTACTTTTTAGTTATTTTTTGCTGAAACTCTACTTTGCGGTAAATATGATTTAAGGCTAAAACACAATTAATAGTCGAAAGAGTGATTTCTGAATCCTTCACTTTACTTTCTGCTGTCACAATCCAGTTATTATCTGACTGTTTGGTATAAACAACTATGTGAGGTTGATACTGATCAATTAGCACATATTCATCAAAAGAAGTTATATGTTTGTAAAGTTCAAACTTGCTTCCTTTATCATAATTCCTAGTACTTTTAGAAAGTATTTCAATAATTACTTTAGGGTTCATTAGGGTTTCTTTACCCTCAAATTTTTCTACTAAAGCTTCTCCACAAACTACTACTAAATCAGGATAAGTATAAAAGTTGGCTTCCGTCTTTACTCTCATATCCCCACCAAGGACTTCACATTGGCTATCCATTAATTGATTAGAAAGTGATTGAGAGGTAGCTTCTCTAATTCTAATATGACTAATACTTCCACCAGTCATAGCAAAAATTTCACCATTCAAATATTCATGTCTAAAATCAGACATATGATCAATATCTAGGTACTCGCTAACAGAATATTTTAAGCTATATCTAGTAGACATCCTTAAAACCTCCAAAAATTATTGTTTAATAGATAAATTTAAGTTATCTTAACAAAAAATATAGGCAAATTAAATAATTAATTACAAGCAAAAACTAAACTCAGGTAATATTTTAGGGGAGAAATTTTTGTGGTTAAGATAGAAAATCGATATAATCTCCAAGCCAACTTGCTAGTTTAAATTGACATCTGAAATAAGAGAATGGTAAGCCATCAATCAAGCTATAGTAATTTTGGCTTGAGGTGTGCTAAGTGCTAGTGCAAGAGAGGGTTATTCCATGCAAAAAGAACAAAAAGAATCGAAGGAATCTAAGGATAATAAACCTACAACACCTAAGAGGATTAAACTTAATCCTGACAGAAAAAGTCCTCGTGCCCAAGAATTTGAAGACAAACTAATGGCTCGTATTGTTGGACAAGAACGTGCTGTAAGACGAATTGCTAATCTCTATCAAATTCATTTGGCTGGTTTAGCTAATCCAGGACGACCTGTTGGAACAATGTTATTTCTTGGCCCAACTGGATCAGGAAAAACCCGTGTGGTCGAAGCTGCGGCTGAAGTTCTCTATAGTGATTGTAATGCTGTAATCAAAATAGATTGCGCCGAATTTCAACATAGCCACGAAATTGCTAAGTTGATTGGTTCTCCTCCTGGTTATTTGGGTCATAGAGAAACTTCTCCTATGCTAACCCAGGAAAACTTAGACCGCTATCATACTGACAAAGACCAAATAAGTTTTGTACTATTTGACGAAATTGAAAAGGCCTCTGATGCTCTTTGGCAGCTACTCTTAGGCATTTTGGATAAAGCAACCCTCACACTAGGAGACAATCGTAAGGTAGATTTTTCCAAAGCCATGATCTTTATGACCTCTAATCTTGGTGCTAAGGAAATGTCTGAACTTATTTCTGGTTCAATAGGTTTTGCTCCTGCTAGAGGTAGAATGGGAGAAGAAAGCGACCTAGATCAAAAGATTTACCGTACAGCATCAGAAGCTGCTAAACGTAAGTTCTCTCCTGAGTTTATGAATCGAATTGATAAAGTTGTTGTTTTCCGCTCACTTAAGGAACACCACCTACAAAGAATTTTGGAACTAGAATTAAAGGCTGTTCAAGACCGTATTATGAAAGGAACGGCACAAAAATTTATTTTCCAATGTTCTACTGAAGCAAAACGATTCCTTTTGGATGAAGGTATTGATCTTAAATATGGTGCGCGTCACTTAAAACGCTCTATAGAAAGGTATATGGTCTATCCACTTTCAAATTTAGTCGCAACTGAACAAGTAGGATTAGGTGATTTGGTGTTGGTAGAATTTGAGCTAGAGTCTGACCATTTAGATTTCTATAAAGAAGTAGGTGGTGCTTTGGTACATCCTAGTGCTAGCGATTATGCTGAACATCTTGGTATAGATGGTTCTACAGCACTAGCTGCAAGACCTAAGGCAGCTTCAGCAAGCAATAAGTCTAGTGAACATGAAAACTAAATAGTGGTTTTAAGATGGTTAAAAGCAACTGCCACAAAGTTTAAGAGCTTTTTTAGCAAATCAACTTTGTGGCAGTTGTTTTTTATACTAAAAATTAAAAATACTTAGTTGCTAGCTTCGCTGCTTTGTTCTTCTGATGTGGTAGTCTCTTGTGTAGGTTGGTACGAAGAAAGTAGCCTTTTCCCTTCATTACTACGTGGATCAATGGTGCGAACATGCTTACGCCCTCTCATTTCCCATATCGCAGTAACCACGCCATTTCTTTCTACCGCGCTATAGGTGATTTCCTCAGTCGACATTAATTTTCCCCCTAAAATACTACATATATTCTATTTTATAAATTTGCACCATTATTCCATAAGCCAAATAAAATGGAAAGTCGCTTCGACCTGAGTTGCTCTTTAGATAAGCTTTCTGATAGATTTCTAGATAGACGTTATTTGAGGCTAAATTATTCAGGTAATAATTTTAATCATTTTGTGACAAGCTTCAACCATTTCCTAATCTAAAGGGTTATAGACTAATAGTAAATTATTATGGAAAGGATTTTTTCATGTGCGGAATAGTAGGTTATGTTGGTAATAAACACGTAGTAGATGTAATTTTAGAAGGGCTTAAACGCCTAGAATATCGAGGTTATGACTCTGCTGGTATTGCAGTAGTAGAAAACGGACAATTAGAAGTTCGTCGTTCTTCTGGAAAACTAAGAAACCTAGAAGAAAATATTCGCTTGCACCCTTTAGATGGTACTTATGGAATTGGTCACACTCGTTGGGCAACTCATGGTAGACCAACAGAAGAAAATGCCCATCCACACCGTGATTGTACTGGTCGAATTGTAGTAATTCATAATGGGATTATAGAAAATTACTTAAGCCTTAAAAAAAGCCTCCAACAAGAAGACCATCAATTTGTTACTGAAACAGATACTGAAGTAGTCGCTCACTTAATCGAAAAATATATGCAACATTCTCCTGATTTAGAAACTGCTGTACGTAAGGTAGCAGTTCAGCTAAAAGGAATTTTTGCTATTGTAGTAATGTCTGCTGATGAGCAAGACAAAGTAATTGCCTTGCGCCAAGGCCCACCTATTGTAATTGGGCTAGGAAATAATGAATACTTTGTTGCCTCAGATGTTCCAGCAATTCTTTATCATACTAGAGATATATTTTTTTTAGGCGATGGTGAAATGTCTATTCTGACACGCGATGGTGTGGTAACAACAGACTTTGAAGCTAACCCTGTTACTCCTATTCGCCAACGTATTACTTGGGATCCTATTATGGCAGAAAAAGGTGGCTTTAAGCATTTTATGCTTAAAGAAATCTATGAACAGCCTCGTGCTGTAAGAGAAACTATTCAAAACCGTGTTTCTATTGAATCAGGAAAAATTTATTTGGATGAAATGGAAATCAGCGAAGAAGATTTCCGCAATACTACTAGCATTAAAATAGCTGCTTGTGGTACAAGTTGGCATGCTGCTCATATAGGTAAATATATGATTGAAGAACTTGCTCGTGTTCCTGTAGAAGTAGATTATGCTAGCGAATTTCGTTACCGAAACCCAATTTTAGATAAAAAAACTCTCTTACTAGTAATTACTCAATCAGGAGAAACTGCCGACACAATTGCGGCTCTACGTCAAGCAAAAGAAAATGGCTGTCGTATCCTAGCTATTTGTAATGTCCAAGGGTCAATGGTAACTAGAGAAGCACATGGCACAATTTTGACTCATGCTGGCCCAGAAATAGGAGTCGCTTCTAGTAAAGCTTTTACGTCTCAAATGATAGCTCTTTACCTATTTGCACTCTATTTAGCTCAAACTCGTGGAAGACTTACTCCAGACCAAGCACGTAAACATATTGCTAGTCTAAATGAAATTCCTATTAAAATAGAAACTTTACTAAGTAAAGATGATTTACTAGAAGACTTAGCTAAAGAATTTCAACGCGCTAGTAACTTCCTTTACCTAGGCCGAGGTATTAACTTTCCTGTAGCATTAGAAGGAGCACTTAAGCTAAAAGAAATCAGCTATATCCATGCTGAAGGCTATCCAGCAGGAGAAATGAAACATGGCCCAAATGCTTTAATAGATGGTCAACTACCTGTAGTATTTGTTGCTCCTAAAGAAGTTGGTAATACTGCGTCAGAGCTACGTTATGAAAAAACTATTTCAAATATTATGGAAGTAAAAGCTCGTGAAGGTAAAATATTGGTAATTGCAACAGAAGGAGATACAGAAATAACAGAAATAGCCGACAGAGTAATACATATTCCTGAAACTTCAGATTTGCTCTCACCAGTACTAGCAATAGTTCCTTTACAACTACTAGCCTATCATATTGCAGTAAGAAGAGGCTGCGACGTAGATCAGCCTAGGAATCTAGCAAAGTCTGTTACAGTAGAATAAGCTATGTAAAGGCAGCCCTATGTGTCTGCCCTGAATATGTATTTAAATCATAAAAAACAAACTT
>JAHFUF010000407.1 GCA_023265235.1 Blastocatellia bacterium | reverse complement strand
CTAGTCGTAGTGAGTTACACCCTCGTCTAATTCCAGGTGTGGGATAAAGCACCACACATTCCTTGTAATCACCTCCAGCAGACTGCAAACGGCTAAATTCTCTTATTTCCCCATCGCTTAGATCTAGAGTTTCAGCGACATACTTTGGTGACTGACCTGGAAATATAAAGAAGACTTCTGATTGCTCTTTAATTCGTTTTGCAGCTATTTCATGGTTATAGAAATCCCCTGGTGATTGGCTTGCTGCCGATACAATGGCATTAGACTTTCGCCCTGTTGTAAACATTAGGTCTATGATTTCAAGTATTGGTCTATATTTACTAATAACCCTAAACTCATCTACTTGAATCTCTTTTTCAACCTGTCTGAACTTAGAATTAACACGTAAGAATCTATTTGTGAAATTACCAACAGCCATTGTTGCTACTAACATTAAACGCTCATCATCGATTGCACCCCTAAAATCAAATACTGTACAAGGATTATCAACAGGTAGTGGGTTGCTTTGATCATTAAGAAAACGACTTAAAGAGCTATTTGTCTTATAAATAGAAAGCCTTGCTGCCAACTCGTTAGCTAATGGTCTCTCATCAGCCAAAGCATTTTTTAGTGAGAAAATAAAATCATCAACCTTTGGTATTTCATCAACTAAATTAGCATAAGTTTCTCTTATGTATTTGCGTAGCATTGCTACTTTTTCTGCTCCAAGGCTTTCTTCTTTAGGATCAAGACAAAGCACTTCCATCGTTTTTTCTAGAGCTTCTAACTTGTCATATGGAAGTCCATCTTCTGTTAACTCTCCTGGTTCATATTCCTCATCTGGAAGTGGGCGAATATTAAAGAGTCCTAAGCCTGTAACTTTAGTAGGATCAGTAACATCAATATAGTTACCGCCCACAGCTAAACAAAACCTTGTTGCACTACCACCAAAATCTAGTATTACTATTCTTCTACCATTTAAGTGTGAAATGCTTCTAAGTATGTTATAAAGCGATGACTTACCACTTCCTGGTTGTCCTATAATCAGATACATTCCTGAGTTAAAATAAACTGATTTTGGATTCCAATAAAAAAACCTACCATCTGTTGTCTCAAACACATGCAAAGCTTCACTAATAGGTACACCACTCCCTGTTGATGTAAAGGGGCTTAAGGCTACTGCATCCCTAGATAGACAGGGTTTTACCATTACATCGCTAGGAGCATTACAAGGTAGTCCCGCTAGATAAAGCTCAAATGGAATATAGGGTTCAGCAATACATTGCATTCCCTCTAATCTTCTTACCAAACTAATAATAGTATCTTTTCTATATTTGAGTTCAGGTTTTGAATCAGCTTGAAAAGTAATCTGCAACCCAATAAGCCCAATCTTCTCCTCTCCTCTTCTTAGTTGTTCACGAACAGAATCAATTTCGAGTGCCTCTATCTGTTCATCTTTGTTAGGGTCTTCCTGATGAATTTGTAATTGCCTTCTACGCCAAGAAAGGGTTCGTTGTAATTTCTCATCCCATTCTTGATAAACACCGACTTGAAACGAAGTACTAATCTCAATAGCAAAATCTATTTCTCCTGCTTTAGTTAGCCACGTCATTAGCCCAGCAAATGTGCGTGTCGGAAGCTTATAGAGAGATACATTTCCTACATAAACAACATCACCTTTTTTCTCATCACCAAATTTTGTATACCAGTTTTCTACCTCTGCCGAGGTAAAACACAAAGTTTCTCTAGGGTTAGTAGCAAAAAGGTTTTCACGTAAACTAGAAAGGGTAATTCCTTCTTTAATAGCAGCTTTAGTTCTACCACGATTATAGTAAGGAGAAAGCATCTTAGCCCTTTGAGGGTTAAGTTGTTTATAAGCTAACTCAAAAGCTACCCTAGAACTTACTGCTTTAGCACTTCCTCCAGCAGCATTAAAATTGTTAATAAGAGTTTTTCTAGCTCTAATTAATGTTTCCTCAAGCTCCTTAAATTCTTCTGCTTCAATTTCTTGAAAGTAGCTAGAAGAGAAAATACTTCTAAAAGGATTGCGGATTAGCTTTTTCTCCCTTTGTAGGCCAATAAAAATATATGTTTTAGTGGCTTGTAAGTAGCCAACATTAGCCTTACTGGCTAAATCTCTAGCTCTAGAACTAATCAAAGGCAACAATGGAGAATTAGCTTTTTTAGCTTTCTTTCCTAACCTCTCATAAACAGAAAGTGCTTCGCTAATATCACTATTAATAATGTGAATTGTTTGGATCCAACACCCTTCTGGCATAGAAGTAAAAACACGGTTAAGGCTGTCTCCAACTTGTTTCCAGTCATTACCAGAATAGCCGCCAGTAGCAACAGGTGTTACCTCTACTACTGCCCACAAGTATCCATCTTTAGTTAATACAAAATCATTATAGAAATCCCAGTATGGTAACTCTTCTGGTAGCGAACTAATTGCTCCATCTGGTGAGCTAAGCCAAGCCATACCATCACAGAACTTATTCGTAGACTTATTTACTAATAGTTCTCCTAGCCCTGTTTTCCAGCTAACTAAACCTGCTGTGGCTAGTGTACCCATTGCAAATAGATCTAAAGTTTTGAAGTCTAGTAAATCAAGTAAATCAAACATTTCAGTCTTCCTAAGTAAAAGTAGAAGTAAAAATTACTTACAAATCTACAAAGCTACAAATCTATCTTTCTATAATGATTTGTAAATAATTATAGATATTAGAGTTACTATAATTATTGTAATCACAGTAATTATAGTAACTATTTATTTTTTCTAGTTAATTTCCCGTTAGTAGGTTTCCAGCCCCGATCACCAGCCTTGGTGCGTGCCCCATAGAGCTTTTTGCTAAACCAACCACGAATTACAATCGTGATAGAGTCATCAGGTCTAAGTTTATTGCCTATACTAATAGCTAAAGCAGTTGCTATAGTTGCAATCATCCAAGCCCAAGGATCATACTTAAAGCCAAGAATCATTTCCTTACGCGCTATTCCACTACGATCTATAAAGCCCCACACTAAAACCATTGGTATTAGCGTAAGTCCTATATCGCCATCTGTAAGGCGTACAAAGAAAAACTTTATCCTATAAACTTTTGTCCCAAGGGAGCGATAGGTGTTGTAAAAGGGAACATCATTTTCATCTTTTTGATCCATAGCTTTAGCACTTCCTTATACCTTTGAGATATCTTTGAGCTTTGATTTAAATAAAGAATTATCCTGATAGTACCGAGCAATACTACTTAGCCGCAGCTGTACCTGTTTGCTCAGCAATGAAATTCAGTATTCCAGGCCCAAAGGCAAAGAAAGCTGCCCCTAAAACAGCAAATAATGCTTGTTTACGCGTATCTGGGTTTTTGGAGAAAATTAGACCAATTGCACCTAAAGCAAATCCTATTATGCAAACTGCAAACCTCACATCATCGTAGAGAAATTTTTGGAAATCTTTTACTACAGTTTTCAAATCTTTACTTGCAGTCTGAAAACCAAAGCTTTCACCTGCACAAATTAATATTATTACTGCTACTGTAAATATAGTTCGCGCATGTGGAGAAGAAACTATGTTGTAAGTTGTATTGTAAGTTGTAGCTAGCAGTTTAGTAGTTTTGCTTCGTAGCTTAGTCTTTAGCTCTGGTGAAAAAATACCTCCTCTTTGAGTTACCTTTTCACTTTGCTTTCTAAGTGCGGAAAATAAAGTTGATCCATTAGATCCATTATTTAATCCATTCATATTTTTTTACCTCTGCATCAAGATATATTGTTTTGTTGGGTTATTTTTTTTGGTTAATTCTCCAACCCAAATTGCAAGACGTGTGCCAAATAAAAGCATTACTGCTTTAACTAAGTTGTGTTAAAAAAATTGCTTTTGATTTTGACCAGGCTTAGCAGTAAGCAAACAATTCTTTACCCAATCGCCATATTTATAAGCTTATTATTTTAAATTCTCTTGATATGAGGGTAATTTCTTGAAAAACAACAACTTAATATTTTAGCAAGGTGAAAGAATAGTGTTTTCAATATCAGTTGTTTATAGTTTTACATCATAGCCAAACTAGAAAATCTTTTGACTAATGATTTTTATAAAAAAGAAAAAGGTTTACTATTAAAGAAAATTTAACCTAAACCTCATTAAAGCGAGCATGACATATCAATATTTTACCTGTTTAGATTACCTAAGAGAGACAAAAATGTCAGTCATCGACTGACAAAATCGTCGTAACCTATTCTTCTTCTCTTAAAGCTAATAGGATATTTTCAGAATATTTTCTCCCTACTAAAAACTTTTCCCAGATATTTTCCAGAAAAAATATTTCTTTTCCAGAAAATATTCTCTGTGAACCTAAGACATGTGGGGTTTTAAGGCTCTTGAAAAAGAAATGAATTAATTCACGCTTTAAACCTATCTAAAGGACTTAGACAAATAGAGTAGAAGAGTAGAAGAGTAGAAGAGTAGAAGAGTAGAAGAGTAGAAGAGTAGAAGTAATGACACCCTACTTGGTGAAAACAATAAACATTAGTGCTAAGCTATTTATTAACAATAAAATAAACATTAGCTTAAAGAGAGTGGCCGCGCTTATTTTGTTCTTTAGAACTGTAATACCAAAACTTTGATTAAATTTTTCTTCAGAAGCTTTAATAGAGTTTTTTATTTCTTTAGTATTACTCTTATTAGATGATTCTAAAAAGTTTATCCCTTCAACTAGCTTAGTACCAAGAGTATTGATTGTTTTATTAGTAGTTTGAAGACTAGTAGTAGATTTTAGGCTATTGTCTTGAATTTTAGAGACTTCTGTTTCCAAAGCAATAATCTTAGCTTCTGAGTTTTTACTGCTAGCGTTACCAGCAATTATATTTTTACTTACACCTTCTATTCCACCCTTAATCTTTTGCATTAAATCTATCATTTCAGCGTTTTCACTTACTAGAGAACTTGAGCTATTAGAGCTATTTAACTTATTAGAACCATTAGAGTTATTAGGAATATTAGAATTAGTTAACTTATTAGAGTTATTAAGGTTACTAGGAACACTAGAATTGCTTAACTTATTAGAATTGTTAGAACTATTAAGGTTAGTAGGAATATTAGAATTGCTTAACTTACTAGGATGATTACAGTTATTAGGAATACTGGAGTTACTTTTTTCTGACATAGAGATTGCCCTCTCAGGATATTGTATTGATTTATCTGGGTTATAAGTCATTAGAAACTAAGCAACACAGATATTTTCTTTATCGCGCTGGACACACAAAATATCTGTGTTTTTCTATCAATAATATGTATCAATAGTATGTGTATTGAAGCTTTAGAAAAGCTGTAAACCAAATAAAATAAATAGGTTTACACCTTTTTACGCTATTACACTACTACCAGTTCTTTATTAGCGTTACCATTGCCATTAGCATTAGTATTAGACCTATAGCTTATTTTG
>JAHFUF010000021.1 GCA_023265235.1 Blastocatellia bacterium | reverse complement strand
AGTAGGGCCAAATAATTCTGGTAAGTCTGCTATTTTGGAGGCTATATATTTAACATCTACTGCTAGCCATAAAGCAACTTTACATGAAACAATACAAAACAGTCTAAATTACTGCTGGGCTAAAATCTCTGAATTAGATTTTTTAGGTGAATACCCTGTTCAACGTGTGCTGAAGCGACATAATTATCACATTAATTCTTTTAATGAAAGTCTTACAGTAGACTTGAATAGTGTTTCTGTCCCATTACAACACTTTAGACTAGAAATATCTTCTGGGTTCAATACAAATTTTTCTGATCAAGTTGGCTTGTTTAGTTTTGAACCAACCCAAAAACCACAACATTCAGGGCAGATAGAAATCATCAACAAGTTGGCATACCTTATTTTACAAGCTGCTCCAAAGCCAGTAATTAGTTTTACTAGTAAACAAGTAATATATAGTTGGATACCAGATCTAAGTTACAACAATGTAGGTACTTCGGCTTGGGTTATTAAGGGAAAGACAGCATCATCACAAAGCTCACTTTTTTACGATGTCTCAAATATGACTAGTCATTTTCCACTGAGCTTTTTCCAAAAAATGGTTATGACAATACCTGGTTGGACACAGAAAATAGCCGAAAGTTTTGGCCGTGTATTGGGTATTAATAAGGCATTCAATGTTCAATTTCTACCTGTTTCTAGCCAATCTTTTCTACAAGCCTGGATTGCTCCAGCAGACCAAACCGCAATCACCATTGATTCTTATGGAGACGGGGCAAGAAATGCTTTTAAGGTGCTAACACCCTTACTAGCACTAGTTCACAAAGTAGATGAAACTAATCCAGGCATATTTATTTGGGAAGAACCAGGACTTTTCCAAAATCCACAAACTTTAGGTTTATTACTTAAAGAAATAGCAACGTTAGTAAAAAACAAGCCTATTCAAATATTTATTGCTACACATAGCATGGAAGTAGTGGCTTATTTTCTTCAGCTTGTAGAAGACGGTTTAATTGGTAAAGATGAATTGGCAACTATTCGGATGAACTTGGTAGACGGAAAGCTTTCTACCTCAGAGTTTAACTACAGTGAGGTGGAAGACTGGATAGAAATGAGGCTAGATGTTCGTACTCCAAGTGGCAGAATTGAAAGCCCATTAATTTATAGCCTGAAGCAAACAAAGGAGGATGAAGAAAATGATTGAGTTGTTTGCAGAAGGCAAAACAGAAGAGCAAGTTATTGAGCAGTTAAATAAAAGAAATTTGTGTGCTTATAAAGTAGAAATAACGCGTAATATTGAAGGCGAAAGCCAGATGATGAGTAAATTGAAGCTAAGATTAAAAGATTGGTACAAGATAGGGTATGTTTCAAATATTCCTCTAACCATACTGGTTATGAGGGATCTTGATACTGATAATAAAAAAACTGTTCAGGATATTTGTAAAAGTACGCTTGATTGTACTCGCAATATTGATTTTAGAAATGGAATTGACTCTAAAGCCAAAATAGAAAAAAGCACAGACTATGACAATCTTTATTTTATAAATACTGAATTAAAAGGGTTAAACCTTGTCCTACATATAGCTATGGATCAATACTCAAATAGTTTTACAAAAACGACTATAGATGACTACGTATTAAAACTTGCTTTGTCTTCCGTTATGGCAAATAAGCTTATGGAAAGACATAAACGAATTGATTGGACAATAACCCCAGAACGGTTAATTTCAAAGATAGAAAATGAAATTCCTAACCTAATTAGCTCTAATGGCATTAAGCTATGTGAGGCTAAAGACTATGCAAGATTTCTTGCATCTGTTTTAAGATCAAACCTTTCGCCACAACGTTTGGCAGACCAAGTTCTTAGCTATGCAGAAGAACCTAATATAAAAGAAGTCTTTAAAGCTTTACTTTCAGCCATTCAATTTTTAGGTGATCAAGAATTAAGTGTAACTACTGATAAATAAAAACCTTTTTATTTAAAATCAGAGAAAATTGTTAGACAGCTTTTAGAAATGTGTGTTAATTTTCAATAATTATTTTTCAACAAATATTTCTTTTAGTAAAACCAGAAACAAAAATTGTAAACAGAAAATGTTTAATCTACAAAGTCTGATTCAACAAATCATTTATCGAACACTGGCTTTAGCAATAATTTTTTGCTTAAGTGGTCTGGCAAATGTGGTTTGTTGTTTTGCCAAATGTGAAATAGGCACAAAAGAGTTTTTTACTCAAACATCTGATTCTGGTTGTCATAAAAGCGAAACGGTAAATTTAATAGCAGAAAGTAGTAGTTGTTCTGTTGAAAGTAGTAGCTGTTCTCTTAAAAATAGTGGCAGTTGTTCTCTTAAAGAGAGCTGTGAAGAGTCTAGCGAAGATTCATCTTTAGAAACCATATCACTTGAAGAAGAAGAAATAGATAATTGTGAAGAAAGTGAACAAGATGGTTATTTAAACGGCTCTAGTTGCAAAATGAGTTGTTGTTTGCCTTCAGATGATGTAGTAGATATTACACCAATCCCTCGTCTATATGGCGATATTACTGTAAATCATTTACGGCTAGTTTCTTCTAATGCCACAAGCAAAAATAAAACTTGTTTACTTTGGCCAGTAGAAAACCTTCCTAGTCAAGAAAAAACCTACCTACGTTGTTGTGTGTTCCTAATTTAAAAACTAGTTTTGACTAAACATTTTGTTTTTTGGAATAATCTTTAGTTAAATCTTAAGTAAATTAAATTAAATAGGAGACACATAATGTTAAAACTAAAAACATTTCTAATTAGTTTTGCTCTAATTTTTGTATTTAGCTCTATGACTGTATTTGGTCAAGAACAATCCTCAAAATCTGAAAAATCTGTTCAGGAAGCTACTGAAAGTAAAGCTGAAAATTGTAGTAAAAAATCTTGTTGTGCAGCTAAAAAAATTGCTACAAAAAAATCTTTACGTGCTAGAACAAGAAAAGTAGCTTTTAATGGCGATAGTTGTTGTGTAAAAGATGCTTCTTGTTGTGATACAGCTAAACAATGTTGTAGTGCTGAAAAACAGGCTAATGCAAAATCAGAAGATTGTTGCACTCCAGATGGTAAATGTTGTGTAACAGGGTCTAATTGTTGTGATGGCAAAACAGGTGCATAAGTAAGGTTTTAATAAAAAAGAGAGTAGGGTTTCCTACTCTCTTTTCTAATACTTCCTTTGGGCTATTTTTAAGAGCTTGCTGGTAGCAGAACACTTATTAGTCAATGTTAATAAGTCATTTTCAAGTCTAACTAGATCAGGTAATGTGTCAATGTCATACCAAATTGGGAGACTATGAAGAGTTAGTTGTTTGTTTTGGATACACATTGTGGTTTCTAGAAAAACTTTTTCTGTACCCCAATTAATATTAGTAAAAATTTCTGAGAGGTTTTTTATGTCTCTGTTAAGTCCTATCAGGTAATAACCCCCATCAATAGCAGGCCCAATAACACAATCTTGTTTGGTAAGAGCTAGTATAGCCTCTTCTAAGTAGGGTATTGGTAAACTTGGACTATCTGTACCAATAATAATTACTTTTTGGTAGGTATAGAATAATTCTAAAAAAGCATTACTTAAACGAACCCCTAAATCACCACTAGATTGATATTTTAGCCTAAATTGGCTGGTTTCTAACATTTTTGGAAAAGGGGCAATATTAAGGTTCCAAGGCTGTGTAAGATATAAATAAGAGTCTGCTATGGTGGTTAACTGAAAAGCATTTTCTAACGAATCAGCAATAAAAGCCAAGTGAAATTCTAGTGCCATTTTGTCACCAATACTAGCAGCAAGCCGAGTTTTTACTTGACCAAGCTCAGGTGTTTTAGTAAACAAAGCAAGAGCCGTTTTAGAATTTTTATTAGTAGACATAGAATTACTTAATAGAAAAGGTTTAAGATTTTTAATTGGCTTCAAGGTGCCACTGGTAAGTTTTTAGATCAATAAACCCTTGTTCATTGAACACTAAGCCTTCGGCTTCTAATAAATGGCGTTGTATATTAGGAGCAAAATTTAGCAGCTTATCTGTTGATGTCCCTCCGCGACTGTTAATAACACGATGCCAAGGGATTTGACGACTATCCTTAGGCGTAGCACGCATTGCCCAACCTACACCTGCTGCTGATAGACGTTCATCTAATAATAAGGAAATTTGTCGATAGGTCATTACCCTAGCAACAGGGATTTGTAAAACTAATTGATAAACCTGCTCAAATACTGAAACAGAAACAATGGGTGTTTTTGTTTTTATAGAAATAGACTTTTTTCTTTTAGAAGACATCTTATACTCCAAAATACTCCAAAACGTTTTATTAATTGTTAGTTAAGAAAGCTTTTTTGTTATTAAGTTAAGAAAGTTTTTTGTTATATTTACGAATTAAAGCTAGTTTGTTAACAGATTCATTATTGTAAATTAAAATAATAAATATAACCAAATTTTAGTATTGTTGGCGAAACTTTTTAGCCACTTGTGAGGAAAAACTATGGAAGACAACAGAGAGGAACAAATTATTCGTTTAGCTTTGGCTAAAGGACTGGTTAGCGAACAAGACGTAGAACAACTCACTGAAAATTCTAATAAACATAAAATTATTACTGCACAAGGTCAACTAGATGAACTAATTGAAGCAGGGCTTTTAAGTAAAGCAATGTGGCGTGCCTTAGAGGAAGAAGTAGAAGCTCGCAAAAAAACCCCTTCTTTTCAACTCCCATTTACTATAGGACAAGACTTACTAGCTTTTACTAATTCAAATGGGCTTAAAGTAGAAGTAGACAAAGAGGGTGTAGATATAGACCTATCTATGACTATGAAGAGTAACTCTACTATTTCTAGAGAGTTAAGGCTAAATACAGGAGATTTAGTAAAAGCTGGTCGGTATGATTTAATAAAGCTTTTAGGTGAAGGGGGCATGGGCAGTGTGTTTCTTGCTTATGACCCAGATTTACAAAGGTATGTAGCCTTAAAATTTCTCCATAGTGGTGATAGAGAAGCCACTCAACGCTTGCTTCAAGAAGGTAGAGCACAAGCAAAAATTGAACACCCAAACGTCTGCCGAGTCTATGAGGTTGGTAAATTTAATGGTCGTATTTATATTGCAATGCAATATATTGATGGACAAATTTTACCTAAAATCGCTAAACAACTTTCTCTAGAACAAAAAATAAAAATAATGGCAGATGTTGCTAATGGTTTACATGCTGCACATAAACTAGGGTTAATTCATCGAGATGTAAAACCACAAAATGTTATTGTTGAAAAAGCAGATGATGGAGAGTGGAAGCCTTATGTAATGGACTTTGGTTTGGTTAGGGAAGTTTCACAAAAAGGTATGACTTTAACAGGAGAAATTTTAGGCACCCCCGCTTATATGTCTCCAGAACAAGCTCGCGGCAGAACAGAACTCCTAGATCGTCGTAGCGATGTTTATAGCCTAGGTGCTACTTTATATGAACTACTCTCAGGTAAACCACCACAAGAAGGGCTAGATGTGGTTGATTTACTAAAACAAATTGCTACAGAAGAAGTCAGACCATTACGTAAAATTGCCCCTCAAATACCTCTAGATCTAGAGACTATTGTAATGAAGTCTTTAGAAAAAGAACCCCAGCGTCGTTATGATTCTGCTCACGCCCTAGCTCAAGATTTACGGCGTTATTTAGATGGCGAACCAATAGAAGCAAAACAAGTTAGCCTAACCTTTTACTTATATCGACTAGCTATTAAACATAAAGTTATTGTTATTTCCTCAACAATGGCTTTGCTTGTATTAATAGTAGCAAGTATTAATGTATACCTAGTAAATGCAAGAGCCGAAAATGAAAAAAAATTAAGCCAAGAATTAGGTGCACAAGTTGAAGAAATTGAACATATGATGCGTCATAGTCATATGCTTCCACTACACGATATTAATAGAGAAATGACCCTTGTTGGCTCTCAAATAGACGAACTGCGCGAAAAAATACAAGTGTCTGGAACTGAAAATAATGCTGTAGGGCTTTATGCATTAGGTAGAGCATATCAAGAAGTAGGAAAATATGACCAAGCAAGAATTTTTCTAGAAGAGGCTTGGCAAGGTGGTTACCAAGAACCAAAGGTCGCTTATGCTTTAGGTGTTGTATTAAATAAAATTTATGCAAATAAACTTGGTAATATAGAACAACAATTTGATCGTGAGGCTCGTGAGCTAGAAAAACAAAAAGCTCACAAAGAATTAGGTGAAAAAGCTTCTCAATATTTAACTATTGGTAAGCAAGTAGTAGTTCAATCAGAGTATGCAGAGGCTTTGATTGCTTTTTATGAAGGAAACCTAAAACTAGCCTTAAATAAGTCTCAACTCGCGATAGAAAAAACCCCTTGGCTTTATGAAGCAAAACGTTTAATGGGAGATATAAACGTTGAGATTAGCGATCGCTTAATCGCAGATATAAGCGTTGAGATTGGCAATACTAAAAAAGAGGAAAAGCTTGCAGAAGCACGCAAGGCTTATAAAGAAGCACAACTTGCCTATCAAGACGCTCTTAAAATAGCTGCTAGCGACCCAGAAACTTACTCCAAACTTACAGACCTTTGGAGCAAAATACTAATAATGGAGTTTAGCCAAGGTAATGATATAAAAGAGGCTAGCGAAGAATTGTTAAAGAACGCAGAGCTTAGCCTACAAGCAAATCGATACTCAAACGATAATTATATTAAAAAGGCAAATGCTTATCTTTTCTTAGGCTTGTATCGTGCTAGGCAATTAAAACAAGACCCTAGTTTAGAATATCAAAGTGCCATTGATGAAATACAAAGAGGAATAAAAAATAGTATTGTTATTCCAAAGTTTTACGACATGATAGGGCTTATCTTTAAGCTTAAAGGAGAATATTTATTAGAAATGGGTAAAGACCCTAGCCAAGACTTTGAAAATAGCATTAATACATATAATAAAGCGTTAGAAGTAGACAAAGACTATTTGCCTACCTACATTAGTATTAGCGTGGTTTCTTGTATGCAGGCACAGTATCAGATTAAACAAGGCCAAGATCCTAGTCAAACCTTAGAAAAAGCAACCAATTATTGCCAGCAGGCTATAAAAAATAACTCTAATATATTTGCTTTTTATAATAAATTACTATTTGTTTATGCAATTAAGTCGCAGTATTTATTAAGTAAAGGCCAAGACCCAACTAAAGCACTAGAAGAAGGGCTAAATAGCTTTAATAAAGTAATGGAGTTAAATCAAAATAATTTGACTAGCTATAATTACTTGGGTGCTCTTTATAATAATGGAGCAGAGCATTTATTACAAACAGGGCAAAACCCTAATAATCTTTATCAACAAGCAATAGAAAAGTTTCAATCTAAATTATCAAACGCTATGATTGCGCCTGCTAATAATAGTAGCATTGCTTGGGCGTATACAGGAAAAGCCCTATATCAAATGTCATTTGGCCAATCGCCAAATGAACTACTTGAAAAAGCCATTGAATACTCTGATAAAGCCTTAAGCTATAACGATAGATTTACATTAGCTTATATTCTAAAAAGTCGAGCTTATAGGCTCAAGGCTTTGTACCTAATCAAACAAAAAGAGCCTACACAACAATTACTCCAACAAGCAATAAAAATGGGTCAGAAAGCATATCAAGTTAACAATGGTGATCCTTTAGCCTTTATTAATTTAGCTGAGATTTACTGGACAGAAGCACAATATCAGGTAGATGAAAAACAAAACCCTACTAAGAAACTATCTCAAGCCTTAAGTCTACTTGAGCAAGCAAAAAACTTAACCCCTGGTAGTAACTTTCCTTGTGTGTTGGAAGGTAGGCTTTATTTATTAGAAGCCCAGTGGCTAATTTCACAAAATAAATCACCCCTTCAGGCTTTAGACAAAAGCTATAAAGCCTTACAACAAGCAGTTAACTTAAATGCTAACGACAGCGAAACTTATATGCTCCTAGCAAACCTATCTCGCTGGCAAATAGAATGGTTCTTAAAGGAAGGTAAAGCAGTCAGTGAAGTAACAGAAAAAGGTTTAATTATGATAGAAAAATCTTTGGCTAATAATGCTAATAATGCTGAGGCTTACGCAATAAAAGGAGCAATTTATTTACTCTCTGCACAATCTCAACAAAAACCTTTAACAAGAAAAGAATTGTTAGAAAAGTCACAAAAATCTTTTGAGAAAGCATTTTCTCTAAACAAGCTATTAGTCAGTGAATATCAAGCTTTAATGGATAAAACTCAAAGCTAAATATGTCTATACAATATTTAGAAAAACTCACAAATATATTAAAGTTTAATTACGCTAATTTATTAGCAATAATTATTATTTTAATGCTTTTTCCTGTTTTAGTATTTTCTCATGGTGGAGATGATCACGATGATCAGGGTGCTGCTATTCCTGTTGCACAAAACGGAAAACTTAATACTAAACTTGCTAAAACCAGTCATGCAGAAATTCTACTAAAATATCCTACTCCAACTATTGGAGTAGAAACACAACTAAGAGTCTTTATTACAGATATTAACACCAATAGCCCAGTTGAAGACGCTAAAGTCAGCCTAATTTTTAGCTTCCTAAATACTATTTCACAAAAAACAAATTCTGAATCTTCTGGGGTTGTTTATGCAAATACTAACGAATTTCAACTAGATGCTGTTGCTAGCAACATTTCAGGTGTTTACCAAGTGCCAGTAACTTTTCCTAAATCCGGTAGCTATCAAATAAAGTTAAAAATTACTGGTAGTAATATAGATGTAAGCGCGTCAATTTCGGGGGTTGTTGTTAACCAAGCCGCTCAAATTACTTCAGATAATAGAAAAATATTTTGGCTACTAGCTAGCGCAGTATTTATGCTACTAGTAATAAGATTTGGTTGGGTTTGGTATCGCCGCCGTAGGGGTGAAGTTATTTCTACACCCTCTGTACTGGACAAAAAACAAGAGGTATTGCCAAAAGAGGTAAACTTATAAACACAGGAAGCCTCGGCTTCGACCCTAGAAGCCACGGCACTTCAGCTTATGTGGAGTGTCACTTCCATAATATCATGTTGAAAGTCGCACATTTTTTGTTAAAATACCCGCTACCAGGAAAAGCTCTTACTAAACTATTAAACTATAAATTTATTCGTAAAAATGCTTGGTTTTATGGCTCTTTTTAATCAAGAATGGGCAATAAAATGAGCAATGAATAATAGTTACAAAACTTGATAAGCACCATTTGTCAATAGTTAGTTATTTGCACCCTTAGCTCAGTTGGATAGAGCGTTGGCCTCCGAAGCCAAAGGTCGGGCGTTCAAATCGCCCAGGGTGTATTAATCAATAAGTTAAACCTTTCCTAGTACTTTATGCTATAACTTTTGCTAAATCAAACATCAATATAGAAATACCATCTTTTTAGGATATAAAACATGCTTAAGAATAAGAAAACCTCTACTTCCCTATTATTTTGTTCTTTCGCCTTAATCTTGTTTTTTCACTCATTTATTTATGCGCAACAAACAGCTAAAGCAACTACCCTTACTTATCAGACTCAAACCAGCCAACAAAAAATTGATCCTTCAATTGCTGAAGACAAAGCTATTAATGAAATGCTTGCTCCTTATGCAGTAAATGTAAAAAAAAAGATGGAAACTGTTATCGGGCAAGCTCCTGAAACTATAAACAAAGAAGGCCCAGGAGCAGGCAAGTTAGGTATGTTAATGACAGATATAATTCGCCAACAAGCTAGCCTTGCACTAGGAAAAACTATTGATCTAGCTTTTCAAAATAATGGTGGAATTAGGGCAGAAATTCCTGCTGGTGAAATTACTACAGGTACTATCTATCGTCTAATGCCATTTGATAATCAAATAGCAATAGTAGAATTTTCAGGAAAAGATTTAATAGAACTCTTTGAAAGTATGGGGGCAAGTATTAAAGATTTTGGTGCTGCTATTTCTGGAGCACAGTTAGTTTATCAGGACAAAAAATTACTTAGTGCTAAGATTAATGATAAAGATATTGACCCTAAAGCTACTTACACTTTAGCCTTAACAGATTATCTTTACAATGGTGGGGGAGAATATCCTATCTTGAGACGAGGACAAAAATATCAAACTTGTAATTTGTTACTGCGTGATGCAATTATTAGTTACATCAAAAATGAACAAGCAGAAAAACGCCCTCTTACTGTTCCTAGTAAACCAAGAATTAGTTTAGCCAACACCCAATAAAATAAACCTTGGAGATAGAAAAAGTTATGTCTAGCACCTCTCGTAGAGAATTTCTAAAAGCTATTGCTGCTAGTACTTTGCTAATTAATGGCAGTAATTTCTACCCAGTCAATGCTGATAATACTGATAATGCTGATAACACTACTAAAATCACTATTTTACATACTAATGACACACATTCCCAGATAGAACCTTTTCCTCCAGGCACACGCAATGCTGGAATGGGTGGCGTAGCACGGCGTGCTACGTTTGTACATCAAGTTCGGGCTGAAAACCCTAATACTTTACTTGTTGATGGTGGTGATAGCTTTCAAGGTACTCCTTATTTTAATTTCTATCATGGTGAATTAGAAATAAAGTCAATGTCTCTAATAGGTTATGATGTAATAACTTTAGGTAATCATGACTTTGATGATGGAGTAGATAGTTTAGTTAAAGCCTTACAATACGCTAAATTTGATATTGTTTCTGTCAACTATAATGTAGAAAAATCACCTCTAAAAGACTTTGTTAAACCTTATGTAATACGCAACCTATCAGGCATAAAAATAGGTATACTAGGCTTAGGAATAGACTTTGACGGCTTAGTAACAGCAGATAAACACATTGGTGTTACTTATCAAAACCCAATTGAACCAGCTAAAGCTATAGTAAAAGAACTAAGAGAAGTCCAAAAAGTAGACCTAGTAGTAGCATTGTCTCATTTAGGATATCGCTATGAAAATGAACCTAATCAGCCTTCTGATGTAAACATAGCTAAAGCTATTCCTGACATTGATTTTATTGTTGGCGGCCACACACATACTTTTATGAAAGAGCCTGATGTAGTCAAGCATGCTAATGGTAAACAAACTTTGATTTTCCAAGTAGGTTTTGGTGGTATTAACGTAGGGAAAGTAGACTTTACTTTCTCTGATCAAAAGTTAGTAGGCTGGCAAGGAGCTATTTTTGATGTGACTGGTGAACAAGTTAGCCAAACTTGGTCAGCTAAAGTAGATAATTGTTAAATTCTATCTCTAAATTTTAATTAATTTTTTGACAAAAAATAAACAGCAAAACCTAATTTGCTGTTTATTCTAAGCCTAATTTGTTTTTTCTGGTAATTCGCATAAACAGCGAAAACCTGTACGGTCTAAATCATTGTTATTGGGGGGTAAAAAGCTACGAAAAGTGTTGGTAGCAACATCTTTAGGATCGCTAAACGCGCCTCCACGAGCGGCTTTTGTTCCTGGCTCAGCAGCACCTTTACTACCACCATAAAGACTAAAATCATCCATTGTCCACTCTCGAACATTACCTGCCATGTCAAATAGTCCATAAGGGCTAGTGTCTTTAGCATTAGACCCTACAGGCATAACTTTACCCTTAGGATTATTCGCGTTGGTATATCCTTCTAGCCAATCATTGCCCCAAGGATAAACATAATTTTTCTCTCCACGAGCAGCATGTTCCCATTCCTGTTCTTTTGGCAAACGAGTTACTAATCCTTTACGAGTACCCCGCCATTGACAATAAGCCAAAGAATCGCCCCAATTTACTGTGGTAACAGGCAGTTGAAGCATTTCATTTGGCGGTTTTATATCACCCCAGCTTTTAGGAGGCTTTTTCTTTGTATCTTGGGTATACTGGTAATAATCCTCGTTGGTTACTTCTGTTTTATCCAAAAAGTAGCCTTTTTCAATTGTTACTTCATGAACAGGCTTTTGGTATTCATCATCTGTGTTATTACGGCCAAT
The DNA here is from genome assembly GCA_023265235.1 of Blastocatellia bacterium. Lineage (GTDB taxonomy): Bacteria > Acidobacteriota > Blastocatellia > Chloracidobacteriales > JADJPF01 > JADJPF01. The sequence goes on along the minus strand of JAHFUF010000021.1, from coordinate 6,866 downwards.
AATAACACTCCCCCCAGGAATATAAACCATTCCTTGAGGTGTTGGCGGAATTTCTTTCACTGGATTATTACCTACACCTTTAGTACCATCAACAGGCTTTTTCATCATTATAGGCACAATAATAATACTTGCTACCACTAGTACCACCACCACAGCAGTTAATGCTATCCATGTCTTGCTAGTAGAAGGTTTAGCCTTTGTGCCAATAGTTTTTACATTTTTTTCATCAACTTCTACTCTATTAAGAGATAAAGTAGTAAATTGTGCAGAACTAGCAATAGGAGCAGCTTTAGTGCTAGCTTTAGTTGCAGTAGTATTGGTGCTTAATGGAACTAAAGGGGCGGCTCTAGTAGTAGTAGTTACTGGGCCACCACTAGCAGAAATCATTTCAATTGTAGAATAAGCGGAGTCTAAGCCTGAAGATATTGCTCCCATAGCCTGAGTAACTGATGAATCCATAGTTACTTTCATACGAGGGGCTTCTTCTTCACAATTTACACTAACATCTTCTTCTGCTAGTAAATAATCTCCAAACCCTACTTTAATATTATATTTGCCTGGTAAAAGTGAACGTACAACACCATTGCCCATTTCATCTACTTCTACCTTTGGAAAATCATTAACAAAAATTACGGCCCTAGGTGGAGCATTAACTTGAAAACGAATTACTGAATAAATATAGCTTGGTTGTGCATTAAGTACTTGTTCTTTATCGTCTTCCATTTCGGGAGACTTTTCATTATTAGCAAGTGATTTAACTTGTACAGTATTTTCGTCCCAAGGCTGATTATTCCATTTATCAATTACTATTTCTGCCTCTGTGTCGCTCCATAATTCAACATAAGCTTGACCTGTAAATTGTTGTGTCTTTGGATCTTCAACCATCAAAACCCATTGCACAGTAGAAATTGGATCAAGGATTTCTAAAAAACTAGGAATAGTTTTACTTAAGGGGACATTTTCAAAAACAATTTTTTTTCCCATCAAAGCTCCCTTTTCCTAATATTAAGAAAACTCCCATTAATATTAAGAAAACCAGTAACAGTAGAAATTACAAGTTTTTATATAATAACCTAAGAAAATTGGACTGACTAGACGGAAACTTATTTGATTATTTCATTGGCACAACGATGACCACTCAATACAGCACCTTCTATTGTCGCCGGAAGCCCTGTGTTTGTCCAGTCTCCAGCTAAAAACAAATTTTTTATTGGGGTAATCGGCTCAGGTCTAGCAGACTCTACTAATACAGAAGCAGAAAACGTAGCATGATGCTCTTTAATTACTAATGACTGTAAAACCTTTGCTTCACAAGATTTAGGTAATACTTTTTTCACATCCTCTATTGCCATTGCGATCAGTTTTTCTTTTGGCAAGCTAGCAAACTTGTGTGCAGCACTAATAACAAAGGTTAGCAGTTGCTTATCACGCACAGAGCGAGCAAATAAGACATCTTTATTAAAAAGCCATTGCATACGTGTCCCTAACATTCCTGCAAATCCAAGTTCTGTAACTGGCCTATCAAACCAAAGATAAATAGAAATAATTGGAGATGAGCTTAAATCTTTCCACTGCTTAAAATAAGGCTGGTCAAACAAGGTGTTTGGTAGTAGTTGATTTAATGCAAAATAAGGTACTGCGCTAATGTATAGGTCTGCTTTACGAGTCTCACCATTATTAAGCGCCACTCCTTGGCAAGTATTTCCTGAAATATCAAACTTGCTAACAATAGACCTAAGAGTTACTTTCCCACCGCGAGATTCAATAAACTTACGTGCTTGTTCTGTATAAAGCTCACTTAATCCTACCTTGGCTGTCACCATAGTAGAATCTTCTTTAGTACCACCAAAAGCTTGTTGCAGAACTCTTACTAATAAAATAGCTGGTGCTACTTTAGGATTTTCATTAAGTGTAGCAATAGAAAAAGGATCCCAAAACCGCTCTCGCATTTGCTGAGACTGTTTACAGTTATTTAACCACTCGTCTACAGTCAAACTACCAAACCTTTTTGCTAATTGTCCGTTTTTGGTTTGTAACGCACTACCAACCAAAAGTGCACGTAATTTATCAGCAAAACTAATCCCTTTTAACTTAAACAGCCCTCCTAATAAATGAAGAGGGGCTGGCCAAGAAGGACAAAGTAGGGTAATTTGTCCTAATCGCTCGTCTAAAAAGTCAACTCTTGCTTGTGGTTGAAAGTGTAACCTATCTAGAGTACCTAGGCGGGAAAAAAATTTGAAGGTTTCTTTGTAACAACCCATCATTAAATGTTGTCCATTATCAACAACATCTCCAGAGGTTTTATCAAAAAACGAATAGGCTCGCCCTCCTAAAAAAGGCCGTCTTTCTAGCAGTTCTACCTCGTGACCGGCTTCAGCTAAGGCTACTCCTGCGGCTAAACCAGATAGACCGCCACCAACAATTAATATTCGTTTCATATGCAACCACAAAACTCTTAGGATCTAATCCTAATAAAGCTACCAGAAATTTTTAGATTAAAAATACCGACATTTTGCCCAAGCTTGTAGTGCAACAAAAGCCTTTTCTAAGCTACTGAGCCGAATGCGTTTATCAAAAACGTTATAGCTTTCAGTAGTAATTTTTTCAAGTATTCGATGATAAATTGCTCCCATAATTTCCGCAGCAAACATTCCACCACGATCATTTGGGTTTAAACTGTTTTGGGCTTTTTGAAAAAAACTTTGAGCACGTTGGCAATGATTTAGCATTAAAGCAATAAATTTATCATTATAGGTAGAATTTAATAGTTCTTGCTCAGAATAACCAAACCTCAACATCTCATCTTGAGGCAAGTAAACTCTGTCACGAGAGGCATCTTCTTTTAAGTCTCGTGCAATATTAACAAGCTGCAAGGCTTTACCTAAGTTTATAGCATATTCCTTAGTACTAGCTTCTTTATAACCAAAAATCTCAATACACATTAACCCTATTACACCAGCAACGTGATAGCAATATTTTTCTAGCTCTGCAAAACTACTGTAACGACACTTGTTTAAATCCATTTCCATTCCTGTAATTAAATCCTGGAAATACTCTTGTTTAATAGGGAAATGGTTTATTACTTCTTTTAGGGACTTTCCTAGGCTAGTAGTAGGAGTGCCAATAAAACATTGCTTAATCTCTATTCTCCAAAGTTCTAGTTCTGTTTGAGCATTATCAACTTTTAGATCCTCATCAACAATATCATCTACTAGGCGACAAAAAGCATAAACTGTTTCTATTGCCTCACGTTTTAGTTTTGGCAAAAATAAAAAAGAATAATAAAAATTGGTCTTTGATTGGCGTGTAATTAACTCTGCTGGTTGCGAAGCACGCTCAATAGTAGTATTAGCCATATAATTGTGTTAAATAGTAGGAGCAACCCTACGTGTCTGCCCTTACAATGTGATATGTGATTGCTCTTGCGCTAAGTTAAAAATATTAAGTTAAAAAGCTAAAAATGTTTTTAGCAGAATTTTTACCTTTTGTGGGGTTTTTATTGTTGTTCGATGAGCAAAAACATTAAACCGCTCTTGTCTTAAGGCATTAAGTAAACTAGTTCCTCCTAACCAAATAGCCTTAAGTTCTATTGCTAGTCTACCTTTTACGACATTGCATAATGGTTTACCTTGTAAAAACATATCTTCTGTACGATCGGCTAAAGAGGTCATCATTTTTATATAGCTATCAGAATAAAGATTAGCTTTTAGGTTCATTTCACTATAGCCAAACGCTTTTTGTTCTTCTTGAGGAATATAAATACGGTCTTTAGCTAGATCTACTAAAACATCTTGCCAAAAGTTTGTTAGTTGCAAAGCGGTACAGATTTTGTCCGACATTTGATGCAATTCTTCATCACGATGACCAAAAAGCAGTAAAATTAGCCGCCCTACAGGATTAGCCGAGCAACGGCTATAATCGAGTAAATCAGCAAAAGTGGCATGTCGTGAGCGTTTTACATCTAAGGTAAATGCATCAATTAAATCGTGAAAAAGCTGTAATGGCAAGTTATAAGTGCTAATAGTTTCTGCTAAAGCAATAAATACAGGATGATTAACAGAGCCTTTTTGGGATTCTATTAACAAATTTCGCCAATTTTCTAATAATTTTAGTCGTTCTTGGGTAAGCAAATCACCTTCATCAGCAAAATCATCTGCTCCACGAGCAAAAGCATAAATACTATAAAAATGTGGACGTTGAGCACGAGGAATTAAAATTGAGCCTACAGGAAAGTTTTCATAGTGACCCAAAGCGACTTTCTCACAATGGTTAAAAGCCGAAACTTTTGACCATTGTTGAGATTCAAATTCTGGTTTTATGGAGGGTTTAACACTTGGCATTAGACTGTAACAGGGACTAATTCTTGTGCAAATTCTTCTAGTTTTTGATAAACACGTTTAATCATCCAATCAGGAGTGGATGCTCCAGCAGTAAGTCCTATAACTTCTCCACCTTGTATATCTGAAGCACTAAGTTCATCTTCTGTTTCAATATGAAAAGTACGTATTCCAGCTTCTCGGGATAGCTCTGCCATACGTTGTGTGTTACCACTATTTTTTCCACCAACAACAATCATTAAATCAACTTCTTTAGCCATTTCTAAGACTTCATCTTGACGATCGGCAGTAACATCACAAAGGGTATCAAACATTAATGCATTAGGGTAAATTTGGCGTACTTTCTCTGTTACTTCGTGTAATCGTGCACGGCTTTGAGTGCTTTGAGCAACAATACAAACTTTATCTGGTGGGAGTTGTGGTACTCGTTCAATATCTTCATCAGCATCAATTAAATAGCCACGACCTTGAGTAAAACCTAGTAACCCTATTACCTCTGGATGACCTCTTTCACCAACAATCACAATACTATAGCCTTCGTGAGTATGTTTTTTTACTATGCCTTGAATTCCACCAACATGAGGACAGGTAGCATCAACTATTTTCAAGCCTTTTTCTTTTAAGTGTGTACGTCTTTCAGGCGTAATCCCATGAGCACGAATAGCAATAGTTCCTTCAGAAACATTATCTATGTTAGAAGAAACATGAATTTCGCTTTCTTCTAAAACTTTTAATACTTGTGGGTTATGAATCAATGCTCCATCTGTATAAATTGGGCTATGGCCTTCATTAGCGGCCTTCATTACTAAATCAATTGCTCTACTAACTCCCCAACAAAAACCTGCTGTTTTTGCAACAATAATTTTCACCTAAAATCCTCCTTAACAACGCAACCCTTGAGTGCTTAATTTTACTAATTAGTAGCACTCAAGGGCAATTTTAACGATAAAACAAAACTAGGTGCAATAGCCATTAGCTAATATTAGACAACAGCAATAGGACTAATAACACTACTATCTTATGCAATACCTTACCAACTAAAAGCAAAGTCTAAACGATAGAAACGCCGGAAGTTAGCAAAAAATACTCCAAACTCAGGGTCGTTAATATTAGCCTTAACATTTTTAGGATTAAAGTGACTGGTAACATTAAACATATTGATTATAAGCTGAGCATTGTATTTGTCACGTATCTTTATATCTTTACTAATAGACATATCCAAAGAAGCAAAACGTGGAAAACGAGTACTGTTACGTTGGCCAACAAAGTTTTGCTTTTCATCCCTAATTGAATAAGGAAAACCTGTATGAACATCTAGTAAAGGAACAACCGTAAATTTGTAGGGTAGATTAAAAGTGCCTCGTGCCAAAAATCTGTTAGGAGCATCTGAAGGTGAACGTCCATATTGATTAGGACGAATAACTGGATCAGGAAAATCCCCAAAATAAGTATTAAAGTCATTTAACTCACTCATAGCACGACTACGAATGTAAGAAAACGAAATATCATTCTTTTTATCCCCAGTATTTGGTAACTGCACATTAGTAGTAACTTCTACAGCACGGTAGCGGTTTCGCCCATCATTAAAGAGTTTTATTGCATTAACCCCATTTTCCAGTACTGGTGAAATATAAAGATCATTATCTGTACGACCTTGCAAGTAAGCAACTTTTAACAAAGCTTTAGGGGTAATTTTTTGGTTTAACTCAACATTAAAAGTAAGGTTACGTGGCGCGGCAAAGTCATTACCAAGGTTTGGCTTACCACCTGGTCGATTAGCAAAAAGATTAACAAAACTCCTAGGTGAACCAATTGGTGTAATACCATCAATATTAAAATCTGTAACTGTTTGAGTAGGAGCATTAGCAAAAGCCAGAACATTAAGTGGTACTTTGTCATAAAATAGCCCAACTGCACCACGCAACACAGTATTACCACTAGTATCAAAAGAATAGGCTGAGGCTAGACGAGGCATTACACTAATTCCTGCTGTTGCTTTTTGCGCTTCAACCCTTGCTCCATAATCAAAACTAAACTTTTTAGTTACTAACCATTGATCTTGAAGAAAAGCTGCCGCTTGAGTGTTGTTAGTATTTAATGATCCACTGGTAAAATATTGAATACGTTGGGTTTTTGTTCCATCAAGTCGGGTAATATCTACTGTACTATTATTAGTCACACCTTGATTATCCAAATAGTTCAAGTCAATACCTAACTTAACATTGTGTGTCCCTTTGTTAGTTACTATAGGAGCAAAAGTATTAGTAATAGCTACTTGAAAACGTTCTGTATCGCGTTCCTCACGATGAAAATAGTTACCTTCACGTTTAAGAGGTGTAAAAGTCATTATTTCATCACCTTTACCATAAACCTCTGAGCTAATACGTTTGTATTGAAACACTGTTTCTAGTAAAGAACCATTTGGTAAAGTAACACGATCAATCCCACCTATAGTAAAATCATTAGCGTTTTGGTTTGGTGAAACCTTTTGAGGGTTAAAGAAATCTAGCCCAATATGCTGAAGCTTTC
>JAHFUF010000406.1 GCA_023265235.1 Blastocatellia bacterium | reverse complement strand
CGTATCAGACGTATTGATGCAAGTACAGGTATAATCACTAGTATTGCAGGAACAGGTAGAGTTGATTTTAATGGAGATAATATTCCTGCTACTTCTGCAAATGTATTTGTTGGGGCACTGGTTTTAGATGATAACAAAATATATTTTACAGATGTTCTACGAGTACGTCAGGTTGATCTTGCTACAGGAATTATTACTACAGTAGCGGGAAATGGTACTAATGGGTTTACTGGAGATAGGGTGTTAGCAACAAACTCAGCAGTAAGACCTTTAGACATAACTTTAGATAAAATGGGGAATATTTTTATCTGTGATGCTAACACTCGTATTCGTAAGGTAGATGCGCAAACAGGAATAATCACTACTATTGCTGGTAATGGAACGTCAAATTTCAATGGAGAGGGCGGGCCTGCTATTAATGCGAGTTTACTTGACACTAGAGCAATAGCTATAGACAAGGAAAATAATATTTTTATTAAGGATAGCAATCTAATTAGACGTATATCTAGCGTAGGTATAATTAATAGAATAGCTGGTCAACTTGATTTCCCCCCCTTTTTCTCCATAGGAGATTTTAGAGGAGATGGAGGCTTTAGGGGAGATGATAGCTTGGCAACAGAAGCTAATTTAAATTTTCCTAAAGCCGTAGCACTAGACAATAATCAAAGTATTTTTATTGCAGATACATTAAATAATAGAGTTCGTAAGGTAGATGTCCAAACAGGCGTGATTACTACTATTGTTGGTGATGGCTTTGGCGGGTTTAATGGAGATGGTGGGCTTTCTACTAAAGCTAATATTAATTTCGCACTACAAGTAGCAATAGATCGATCAAATAATTTGTTTATTGCAGACACAGGTAATAGTCGAATTCGTAGTGTAAATACCCAAACAGGAATAATTACTACTGTTGCGGGCAATGGTGAAAGAGGTTTTAATGGTGATGGACTAGCAAGAGATGCTAGTTTGAATTTTCCTAATGCAATTGTAATAGATAAACTAGGAAACCTTCTTGTTGCAGATACAAGCAATCATCGAGTTCGACAGGTAAATGTCCAAACAGGAATAATTACTACTATTGCTGGTAATGCATTCATAGGGTTTGGTGGTGATGAGGTGCTTGCTACTAAAACTAGCCTAAGTCTTCCTAGCGGATTAGCCTTAGACAAAAAAGGAAACCTTTTTATTGCAGACATGGGTAATGATCGAATTCGTAGAGTAGATGCTCAAACAGCAGTAATTACTACTATTGCTGGAAACGGATTAAATGGGTTTACTGGTGATGGAGGACTGGCAAGAGAGGCTAGGTTAGATTCTCCTAGCGATATTGCTTTAGACGCTGATGGTAATATATTTATTTCAGATGGAAACCATAATCGAATTCGTAGAGTAGATATCCAAACAGGAATAATTACTACTATTGCTGGATCTGGTGGGCCAACAGAAGCCTTTATAGGGGCTTATTCAGGAGATAATGGCTTAGCAATAAATGCTAAACTAAATATTCCTTCAGGATTAATGATAGATGCTAATGACAATTTACTATTTGTAGATTCAGCAAATCATGCTATTCGGCTAATAAAAGGGATAGGCAGGAGAACTACTAGCCCTCTACCACCAGCAATCTCTCCAATTAATAATCAAGCACTTAAAGCAGGCGCGACCTTAGAAGTTCCTGTGATAGCAACAGATCCTAATGGTCAGAGTTTAGTTTTTTCTTTAGCTTTAGCACCAAATTTTACCTCCATTACTAATAATAGAAATGGTATGGCAACTATAAAGTTTGTCCCTAGTTCAGCAGAAGTTCAACAAATTAATCGAGTAGTAGTAGTAGTAACCAATAGTCTTGGGCTTTCTGCTCAAACGTCGTTTAACCTTACAGTCACGCCAAATATAATAATTTCAGATGCAACATACTCTAAACCAAATTTGACAATTACTGGTTTAAACTTTGGGACAAATGCTCAAGTGTTTATTAATGGTAAAGATATAAGTAAATTTATCACGAGTGGAAGTGACACTAGTTTAATACTTAAAGGATCTGACGGAAAGCTTGGTCTTAAATCAGGTGTAAACCAAATTGTTGTTTCAGTTGATGGAGTAAGTTCAAATACTTTTGTCTTAAGTTTGTTTGCTACAGAAGTAGATTGATTTTATAGACAGTCATTTATGGCCCAGCCCTGAAGGACTGGTCTACTATCAAAAGCCCCTCTGGGGCTTAAGATTACTGTCACGTAGTGACATTTGATAATAGACCAGTCATTTATGTCTGGTCTGGTCTTATTGGGTTTTATTTTTTAGCATATTTAATAGTTTTTCATGAATTCCATCAAAACCACCATTAGACATTACTATAATTACATCGCCTGGTTTAACAATAGTTTCTAGATGTAAAACAATCTCGTTTGCTGTAGGTATAAACCAACCTTGTTTACCCCCAGCAACCATTTTAGCGGCAATTTCTGTTGGAGAAAGCTGATCTTTAGGATCTACTCGATGAGGCTCAAAAAGTGCGGCAATTATCGCCATATCCGCTACTAAAAAAGCTTCTTCGTAGGCGGGTTGGAACTGTTTTCTACGCGCAGATAAAGACCTTGGCTCAAATATCGCGATTAGCCTGTGACCTTTGTAGCGTTCAACTACACCTAACAAAGTTTCTTTTACTGCTGTAGGGTGATGAGCAAAATCATCAATCACAGTCACTCCTACTTCAACACCACGGACTTCCATACGGCGTTTTACACTGCGAAACGTAGCAATACCTTGTTTGATTTTTTCTCGCTCAATTCCTAGTTTTTCTGCTGTGGCAATGACTGCTAAAGAGTTGCGAATGTTGAAATTACCTACCAAAGTAGTGTTAAACTCACCATATTCTTTACCCTCATAAAAAACAGTAAAATTTGTTTTTCCTTCTAGATAATTTATATTTTTTGCTTGCCAGCGAGCTTGTGTTTCAATGCCAAAACTCTCTACAGGACAAAATGCCCTAGTAGTAAGCTCTTGAACCACTTCGCTATCAACTCCAGCAATTAAATTCCCATTACTAGGAATCAAGTTAATAAAGCGGCGGAAGGCTAGTTTATAGAAGTCAAAATCAAAGTAAATGTCAACATGATCATATTCTATATTGTTTACAATTGCTGTAGTGGGTAAATAATGCATAAACTTAGGGCCTTTATCAAAATAGGCTGTGTCATATTCGTCACCCTCTATAACAAAATAATTGCTATCTGTAACACGAAAACTTACACCAAAATTTTCTGCAATTCCTCCAATTAAAAAAGAAGGGTTAAGTCCGCCTACATCCATTATCCAAGCCATTAAAGATGTTGTAGTTGTCTTGCCATGTGTGCCTGTTACAACAACAGAATGACGATTGCGAATAAACTGTTCTTTTAATACTTCAGCCATAGAAACATAACGTAATTTATTATTCAGAGTGTATTCCACTTCTGGATTACCACGAGGTATAGCGTTACCAATCACTACATAATCAGGATGAGGTTTTAGGTTTTCTGGGCTAAACCCTTGACTAGTAGGGATTTCTAACTGTTCTAGTAGTGTAGACATAGGTGGATAAACATTAGCATCTGAGCCAGTAACATTGCAGCCTTTAGCCTTTAACATTCCTGCCAGTGAAGCCATTGCAGTTCCGCAAATCCCTATTAAGTGATAGTGTGGTATAGACATGTAAATTTTCCTAAAAATTAGTGATTAAAAATTAATGATGGTAAAGCGAGGGATTTTAGCATTCCAAACAAAGCTTTTTAAGTCAATTTGGTACTTATAAAAATTTGATTATTAAACTCACCTAATTTGATTGCTTGATAAGGCATTAACATAGTATTTTGTAGGCTATACTCATATGTAGAGGCAGACACCTCTGTGTCTGACCCAAAAAGTATCCCACCTATCCCTCTTGGAGGCAAACAAAGAAATGCTTGACAAACTTTTTCGTAGGAAAAATCTTGATGAAATAATGGCACAGGCACAAGATTCTGAAAAAGGTCTAAAAAAAGCTTTAGGAGCTTTTGATTTAGTATTATTAGGCATAGGTGCCATTATTGGCACAGGAATTTTTGCTACAGTAGGTACAGCCGCACTAGGAGACTCAGAAAGACCTGGTGCCGGGCCAGCAATGATGGTTTCATTTGTAATTACTTGTATTGCTTGCGCTTTTACTGCGCTCTGCTACGCAGAATTTGCTGCAATGGTGCCGATTTCTGGTAGTGCTTATACTTACTCTTATGCCACTTTAGGCGAAATGGTTGCATGGATCATTGGATGGGATTTGATTATCGAATATGCTGTAGGCAATGTTGCAGTAGCAATTAGCTGGGCAGGCTATTTTAAGGAATTAGTGCGGGGGTTGGGGATTGAGATACCTATTTGGTTATCAACAAATTATACCTCTGTCTTTTTCTTGCCTGATCCTAATAGTGTAGAGAAATATCAAGTTGCACTAGCTTTTAAGCAACAAGTTTTGGCTGCTGCTCCTAGTATTGGAGGCGTGCCAATTATTTTTAACTTACCAGCAGTGTTTATTGTGCTAGCTATTACAGCCGTTTTGGTTGTAGGAATAAAGGAAAGCATCCAATTTAACACAGTAATGGTAATAATTAAGATTGCAATCTTAATCTTTTTTATTGTAGTAGGTGCTTTTTATATTAAACCTGAAAACTGGCACCCTTTTGCACCTAATGGAATATCTGGAGTTTTAGCTGGAGCATCGGTTATCTTCTTTGCTTATATAGGCTTTGATGCTGTTTCTACTGTAGCAGAAGAAACGAAAAACCCTAAGCGTGATATGCCTATAGGAATTATTGGTTCATTAATAATCTGTACTTTTTTTTATATTGTAGTAGCAGCAGTATTAACAGGTATGATTCCTTATCAAAAACTAGCCGAAGGTGCTGCTGAACCTCTAGCAATCGCGCTTAAGTACAATGGATTAAATGCCGCAGCAGGAATTGTTGCTTTTGGTGCTGTGGTTGCTAATACAGCCGTTTTATTAGTTTTCCAATTAGGGCAACCACGAATTTTCTTTTCTATGGGTAGAGATGGGCTATTGCCTCCAATTTTCTCTCGTGTTCATCCTAAGTTTAAGACTCCACATGTAACAACCATTCTCACTGGTGTTGCTGTAGCCGCTACAGCCGCAGTTTCTAGTATTGAAATGATGGTTGATCTAACCAACATTGGGACTTTGTTTGCCTTTATACTAGTTTGTGTAGGGATAATTATTTTACGTGTAAAGGATCCTAACCGTGAACGACCATTTAAAGCACCTTTTGGTTTGGCTGTGCCTATTTTAGGGATTCTTTCTTGTGTGTTATTGATTGCTTATTTACCCCTAAGCTCAGTAAAACGTTTTGTTATTTGGCTAGCAATAGGGTTAATGGTTTATTTACTCT
>JAHFUF010000405.1 GCA_023265235.1 Blastocatellia bacterium | reverse complement strand
TTAAAAAATTCCCTAAAGTTACTAGCACCACTCAAGAAAGGTTCTTTTCATCACGTCTTTATAGCATTTTTACTGTTGCTCAAAAAGAAGCTGACAAACTCCAAGATGCTTATATCAGCATAGAACATATACTCTTAGCCTTGACAGAAGAAAAGGATGGCGCAGCAGGGCGGATACTACGCCAACAAGGAGTGTCAGGCAAGGAATTACTCAAAGTATTAGAGCAATTTCGAGGTGGAGAAAAGATTGTTGATCAAGACCCAGAAGCACGTTATCAATCTTTAACTCGTTATGGTCGTGATTTAACGGAACTTGCGCGGCTAGGTAAACTAGATCCAGTAATTGGCAGAGATGATGAAATTCGTCGTGTTGTCCAAGTCCTTTCACGTAGGACAAAAAATAATCCTGTTTTAATTGGTGATCCTGGAGTTGGTAAAACTGCAATTGTTGAAGGGCTTGCTCAAAGAATTATTTCTGGCGATGTAGCAGAGTCACTTAGAAATAAACGCTTGGTAGTCCTAGATCTAGGTGCAATGTTAGCAGGAGCAAAATATCGTGGTGAGTTTGAAGACCGCTTAAAAGCAATCTTAAAAGAAGTAATTAGACCTGATAGTAATGTAATTATGTTTATTGATGAGCTTCACACCCTAGTAGGTGCAGGTGCAGCAGAAGGTGCTATAGATGCTTCAAATATGCTAAAACCTGCTTTAGCTCGTGGTGAACTACGTTGTATTGGGGCTACTACCTTAAATGAGTATAAAAAATATATTGAAAAAGACGCAGCACTAGAGAGACGTTTCCAACAAGTCTATATTGCTGAACCAAATATAGAGGATACTATTGCAATTTTGCGTGGCTTAAAAGAACGTTATGAAGTCCATCATGGTGTAAGAATTAAAGACACAGCCATTGTTGCTGCAACAATGTTATCTCAACGCTATATTGCTGATAGGTTTTTACCTGATAAAGCAATTGACCTAATTGATGAGGCTGCTTCACGCTTAAGAATAGAAATTGATAGCTTACCAACAGAAATTGACGAAGTAGAACGTGAAAGAATACAACGTGAAATAGAACGTCAAGCTCTTCAAAGAGAAGATGATCCAGTTTCTAGAGAAAGACTAGCAAAAATTATCCAAGAAATTTCTGAGTTAAAAGAAAAAAGCGCGGGCATGAAAGCCCGTTGGCAGTCAGAAAAAGAAATTATTGAACGGTTGAGAGGTAAAAAAGAAGAGCTAGAAGCTTTACGTATTCAGGCTGAGCAATTTGAGAGGGTAGGCGATTATGGTCGAGTAGCAGAAATACGTTATGGCCGAATGGTTGAGCTACAAAGAATTGTTGATCAAGACCGTGCGCGGTTAGCGGAAATACAGGAACAAGGGCGAATGTTAAAAGAAGAGGTTGATGAAGAAGATATAGCTCATGTAGTAGCAAAATGGACAGGTATTCCTGTAGCAAAAATGCTAGAAAGTGAAATTCAAAAACTAATCACAATGGAAAACCGGCTAGAAGGTCGAGTAGTAGGACAATCTGAGGCACTCACGGCAGTAGCCAACGCAGTACGTCGCTCTCGTTCAGGACTCCAAGATCAAGAACGTCCAATAGGGTCTTTTATTTTCCTTGGCCCAACAGGAGTAGGAAAAACAGAAACAGCACGCGCATTAGCAGAATTTCTCTTTGATGATGAAAAAGCAATGGTACGCCTAGATATGAGCGAATATATGGAAAAACACTCTGTTGCTCGTTTAATAGGTGCTCCTCCTGGTTATGTTGGCTATGATGAAGGGGGAATTTTAACTGAGTCTGTTAGGCGACGGCCTTACGCAGTACTCTTATTTGATGAAATTGAAAAAGCTCATCCAGATGTTTTTAATATTTTGTTGCAAATTTTAGACGATGGTCGTCTTACTGATGGAAAAGGTCGGACAGTTAACTTTAAAAACACTGTAGTAGTAATGACTTCAAACATAGGTAGTCACCGAATTATGGAATGGGCTGAACATTCTGAGGCACGTATGCGAGAAGAGGTGATGGAAGAAGTAAGGTCAGTGTTTAAGCCAGAATTTCTTAATCGTATTGATGAGACAGTGATTTATCATAGCCTAGGGCGAGAACATATTAAGAAAATTGTGGATATCCAAATTGAAAGATTACGTAATTCTTTGAAAGAAAAACAAATTGCTGTGGAGCTTACTAACCAAGCACGGGAATTAATAGTACAGGAAGGGTTTAACCCTGCTTATGGAGCACGCCCACTTAAGCGGGCAATACAGTCACTAGTAAAAGATCCTTTAGCTATTAAACTACTTAAGGCAGAGATTTTACCTGGACAGACTCTACGCTTAGAAGCTAATGAAGAACTAGGGCAAATTCGTTTTGTTATTAACTAGGAGTTTAAGTGTAGCTAGCTTATGAAAAATATTTTAAGGAGCATTTTTATGAAACAACAAGGAGCATCAGGGGCAAACCAGCCTACTAATTCTACAAATACTGATGGTTCCATTCCTATTTCTGATTCGACGGTAGAAGTAGAAGTAGAAGTTTTAGATAGTGAGGCCAGTGAGTTAGACCCTAAAACATATTCAGCAGAATATGTAGCTGATTTACAATCGAGATTAAAACAAGCTGAAGACAAAGCAGAAATGCTACAAAACCGCTTTAAGCAAGCACAGATAGACTTAAATAGAGAGGCTGACGAGCTACGCGCTAGGCTGCGACGCACTGCAGAAGAAAGATTAGAAACTGCTAAAGGCGATATTTATAAACGTATGTTAGAATTTGCCGATAATCTAGAAAGAGCAGTTAAATCAGCCGAAACAAATGCAGACTTAAATGTTTTACTTGAAGGAGTAAGAGCCACCTACCAGCTTTTGTTAAAAGACCTAGAAAATAGTGGTGTAATACCAATAATTGCAGTAGGAGAGCCTTTTGATCCTCAGTTACACGAAGCAGTAGATATTTTAATTGTTGAGCCAGAGTTAGACGGACAAGTAATTGCTGAATATAAAGCTGGCTATAGGTTTGGTAATAAATTGCTACGGCCTGCTGTTGTACAAGTTGGTCGTAGTAACTAGAAAACAACAAAGTTGATTGGGCAACCCAAATAAAACTAGATTAACTCTTAAACTTATCATAAGTAATAGTGTACAATTGGGAAGCTTACAGCTTAATCTTTGGACTATTAAAGTGGCTTATTTTAATAACCAAAACTTTATTAACCTAGCCTGAAGTACTATTTTTAGGCTACCTTAGCGCGGGTAGGAACAATGTACGACTTTGGAGACTTTTCAGATCGTTTTAGTGATAGTGGTCAAAAGGTAATGAAGCGTGCTATTGAAGAATCACGCCGCCGTGACCATAATTTTATTGCTCCAGAACATATTTTTGCTTCTATTTTAGATCTTGAACGCAATTTTTTTAATGAAGTAATGCAAAGCCTTAATATAGATCCTCAAGCTGTAGTTAATGAGCTTGATACAAGGCTAGCAATTCCTAAACAATATGCTGGTAAGCGGGTTAAACTTGCAGATTCTACTAGGGATTTACTTACTGCAGGGCTAAGACGCGCTCGTCAATCTGGTCGCCATACAATTGATGCAACAGACCTTTTTCAAGCTCTTTTTGAAGATCGTGGTAGCACACCTGTAACAATTCTACGTAAATTTGGAGCAGAACCAGAACTAGTAGTAGAAAAAATTGCTACACGGGTTCGTAACCGTGAAGAAAAAGAAGATAGAATGCGCCGTAAATATGAGCTTCCACCCTACTTAAAGCATTTTGGTGTTAGTCTTAATAAATTGGCTAGGACAGATAAATTGCCTCCTGTAATTGGCCGTGAGCAGGAAATACGACAAATGATAGAAGTCCTTTGCCATAAAGACCGTGCTAATTCTCCTATGCTAATAGGTGAGGCTGGAGTAGGTAAAACAGCTGTTGTAGAGGGTTTAGCTAGACTTATTGAATTAGAACCAGAAAAAGTTCCTCCTCGTCTGCGTAGTGCTCATGTTGTTAACCTACAAATGTCAGGTATTGTTGCTGGTACAATGCTAAGAGGAATGTTTGAAGAACGTATCCAAGGCATTATTAACGAAGTAAAAGAACGTGAAAACTTAGTACTTTTTATTGATGAAGCCCACACAATTATTGGTGCTGGTTCAGCCCTTGGTGCTAGTTCTGATGCTGCTAATATGTTTAAGTCAGCATTAGCGCGTGGAGAAATTCGTATTATTGGGGCTACTACTTTAACAGAGTATAAAGAATATATAGCTGAAGACGAAGCCCTAGCACGTCGCTTTCGATGTATCAAAATAGAAGAACCTTCCTTAGAAGATACTCGCAGAATTTTAGTAGGGATTCGTCGTCGCTTAGAAAATAACTACTCTGTTTCTATTACTGATGAAGCTATTGAAACAGCACTAGAAATGTCTCCTAGGTATATTCGTAATTTACATCAACCAGATAAAGTAATTGGTTGGCTAGATACTGCTTCGGTAAAAGTAGAAATAGATAGTCCTGATGTACCAATTGTTACAGCTGAACATGTAATTGATGTTATTTCTCAAGAAGCCACTATTCCTCGTGATATGATCTTTCGTGATACCTGTGAGCGGTTTAGGGAAATGGAACAAGTGTTAACCAAACGTGTTGTTGGTCAACAGGAAGCCGTTAAAGCCGTAGCTCAACGCTTGCGCCTAAACAAAGGGCCGTTAAAAGAAAACTTCTATAAACCAGATGGGGTGCTGCTTTTTTTAGGGCCAACAGGAGTAGGAAAAACAGAACTTGCTAAAGCTGTAGCAGAATTTATGTTTGGCGATGAAAACAAAATGGTGCGTATTGATATGAGCGAATATCAAGATGGCACAATCGCTATTGAAAAACTTATTGGTATGCCTCGTGGAATTGTTGGTTCTGAACGAGGTGGAATCTTAACAGAAAAATTACGTGATAATCCTTATACTGTACTGCTTTTAGACGAAGTAGAAAAAGCATCACCTTATTTATTAAACCTTTTCTTGCAAGCTTATGATGAAGGTTGGTTAACTGATGGGCGAGGCAAAAAGGTTTATCTTTCAGATGCTATTGTAATTATGACGTCTAATTTAGGGAGTGATAGCTTTAAAAAATATGTTAAACCTTTAGGTTTTAGCACTAGAAACACAGCAGAAATAGAACAAGTTAAACGAGAGGTAATGAAGGCCGCAGAAGAAAGGTTTTCACCAGAATTTCGTAATCGTATTGATGAAATAGTTGTGTTTTCACCATTAAGCCGTGATGAAGTTAGGAAAATCGCCCAACTCTATATTGGTAAAATCATTAGACAAATAGAAAAGCAAGGCAAATCTTTAACAGTGTTAGATGAAGCCTTAGATATCCTAGTAGAAAAAGGGTTTAGTCAGACTTATGGAGCACGTTTTCTTAAACGTAC
>JAHFUF010000404.1 GCA_023265235.1 Blastocatellia bacterium | reverse complement strand
TTTATTGGCCCAAGGAATTTAATAAACAGTTCCCCATCAAGATGATCATTTTCATGCACAATACAACGAGCCGTCAAATCCATTGAATCAATAATAAATTCTTTACCATCAACATCAAAAGCACGAACCACAACACGTTTAGGACGAGCCACTTCAAAATAAATATTAGGAAAGCTTAAACAGCCTTCATCGCCCATTTGTTTGCCTTCAATGCTAAGAATTTCTGGATTAATTAATGCTAATTTTTCTTCTGGGTTCTTTCCGCCAGAGCAATCTATCACAAACAAACGTTTGGAGACTCCTACTTGTGGTGCTGCTAACCCAACGCCAGGGGCAGCATACATAGTTTCAAACATATCTGCTACCAATTGACGTAACTCTTGATTAAATTCAGTCACTAGAGTAGCTTTTTTCATTAAAACTGGATCGCCATATTTAACTATTGGTAAAATCATAAATCACCTTAATCACTTAACCTAGCAGCCTATAGATTATAGGCTATTAATAATTAGATAACCCTTTCTGATAGCTTAAGAAATTTTGCTGCATTTCTTTTAATGAATCTCCTCCAAATTTCTTACGCATCGCATCTACTAAAACAATTGCTACAACTGCTTCACCAATCACCCCTGCAGCTGGTACAGCAGTAATATCAGAACGTTCAAAAGCGGCAGAAGAAAGTTCTTTTGTATCAATATCAACACTTTGCAAAGGTTTTCGTAGCGTAGAAATAGGTTTTAAGTAACCACGTACTCGAATTTCTTCCCCATTAGATATTCCACCTTCAATACCGCCAGCACGATTGGTTGTGCGAATAAACTGTTTTCTCTCTTTATTATAACCAATTTCATCATGAAATTTCGACCCTGGCAAACTTGCGCCTTGTATACCTTCGCCAATTTCTACAGCTTTTACCGCTTGAATTGCCATTACTGCTTGAGCAAGTAACCCATCTAAACGCAAATCCCATTGGGTATGAGACCCTAATCCAATAGGGATATTTCTAGCTACTACTTCAAAAACCCCCCCCAAAGTGTCTCCCGCTTCTTTTGCTTGGTCAATATGTCGTAACATTTTTTCTGTAATTTCTTTATCAACACACCTTAGTTGAGTATCTTGTTGGATGTTAGCAATTTCTTCCCAACTAGCTAAAATAGGATTGTCTGGAATACCACCAAGCATCACTACATGGCTAGCAACCTCAATTTCAAAGGCTTTAAGGAGTAATTTTGCAAAAGCACCTACAGCAACTCTAGCGGCAGTTTCTCTAGCACTAGAACGCTCTAGTATATCTCTTAGATCATGGGTTTGAAACTTTAGCCCACCAGCTAAGTCTGCATGTCCTGGGCGTGGGCGTTTAAGCCGTCTAGCGCGCTTTTCATCTAGAATATCTACGGCTTCTGTAGACATTACTTCTTGCCAACTAGCGAAGTCCTTGTTATTAATCATCAAAGCTATTGGAGAACCAAGTGTAAATCCATGTCGTACACCAGAAATCACCTCTACTTTATCTGACTCAATTTTCATGCGATGACCACGCCCATATCCTTGTTGACGTCGCCAAAGTTGTTGGTTAATAAAATCCACATCTACCTGAAGCCCTGCTGGAAGCCCTTCAATAAGAGCAACTAAAGCCTTTCCATGTGATTCACCAGCAGTAGTAAAACGAAAAATCATGATGTGTTTTAGGTAGCCCCGCCCAGAGATAAATCACTGGGCTATTGTCAAATGCCCCTAACAGGGCATTAAAAACTTAATGTTTTTTTAGAAGCAACAAGTTACAAAGCAAATTTCATGTGTATTTAATTAATATAAAAACTGCATTACCAAAGCATCTTCCATCGGTATTGTATAGTAATCACGACGACGACCAATGATTTCAAAATCCATTTTTTTATAAAGAACCTGGGCTGATACATTACTGGCTCTTACTTCTAATAAGCAACGTCGCGCACCATAGATACGACTTTCCTTAATTACCGCTTCCATTAGTGCTGTTCCTATTCGGATACGTCGAAAAGTAGGGTGTGTAGCGACGTTATTAATATGTAATTCATCACAAATTACTCGTGAAGCAACAAACCCTAATATTCTACGGTAAATAGTTACAGGTGTAATACCTCGTGCAGTACGCATAATAGAAGTTGGATTATTAAACAACTCTTGGCGGTATGATTCATAACCCCAACGGCTTAGCCCACTAGCTTCTTCTAGCTCAACTACTTCATTAAGGTCTGCTTCCATCATCTGAGTAATTTCATATTTTATTAAATGTAAATCTTCTGGTATGGCTTTGACAACAGACATAAAGTTACTTCTCAAGATAAATTAGTTTTATAGATCGGCTTTCTTTTTTCCAATTAAACCTAATTGTAATTTAATCTCTGCTTCGGCTGGACGAACATAATAAGCAGACAACTCGCTTGCTGATAGAGTCTGACCCTGAGAAAATTTTTCCTGTGCATAAAGTGCTGCTTCTGGAGCAAGAAAAGCTACTCTTTTGTGTAATATCCACCCTAAGCGGTTTGTTGTCAAGAGTTTTGCTTTCTGAGCAAAAATTTTATTATCACTAGTAAATTTTAGTAGTTGTTGCTCATAGAGTTCCACGCCATCACCAGCAAAAACGACTCCTGATAAATTTTCTGATTTTTGATATTCGTAAACTAGAGGGAAAACTTGATCTATTTTTGCAATAGTTAGTTCAGAAAGCTCTGTTGGATGTCCATTATTATCAACAGTAAAAAGCTCTAGAAAAACCTCACCACGATGCGCATCAAGTAACACACAAGTAATAGCACTTACTCCACAAGCACGAGCGATTACTTCGGTAGACTTCATTGCTATTATTGGCCTACCAAGTGCATGAGCAAACCCTTTAATAGTAGCTAGTCCTACTCGTAGCCCAGTAAAACCTCCTGGCCCAACTAAAACGCCAAAAGCAGCAATATCATTGATGGTAATACCTGTGCGTGTTAACAACCAATCTATTTCACTGAGTAGATTGGTAGAGCGTCTTTCATTACCAATGATCCCTAGTTCAGCAATTAGGTTTTGTCCTCTGCTTATAGCCATACTGGCACGAGAAGAAGTTGTATCAATGGCTAAAATTAATGGTGTTGATTTATCTTTGTTTGTTTCTGTCATGTCTTTTCAATTAAAGGGGATAGTGTAGCGAGGATTTTTCTAATTGCCAAGTTCTATATGCTAGTTCAAGATCAAATAATTTTATAAATAAGCTAATATTAAAAAGCTAAGCTAAGTTTTTGAATATAGTTGTAAGCTCTTTTAACTACCCAAGTTTAGCCCAAATTAGAAGCAATATGCAGGTGTCAGCAAAATAGAGTTGAAAAAGAAAAGGATGAATCCTATCTGTAATCTGTAGTGAAGGAAAAACAACCAAATCACAACAAGAGAAACATCCCAGATGAAAAAGATTAAAACAGAAAAGCAAAAGAGTCGCTACTCGCCATATGCAGTACTGGCAGCAATAGGAATGAAATTGAAAGCAATGAATTTATTTGGAATAATATTTCAAACAGTAAATATTGCACAAAAGACGGTTAAACATAAGCCAGCAGAGAAACTCAAAACAAAACTAACTAATGAGTTAGCTAGGTTCTATGCTCTGAAGAGGTCTATTTTGTGAAGGACGAAGCTTTTTAGTATAAAGGTTTAGTTTATTTTTTGAGTGACGAACTAGTTTTACAAACGGAAGTAGTCTATTGTGCGAGTGATGGACTACTTTTGTAAATGGCAATAACCTTTTTTCTAAGTGTTGTAGTCCTTCGGCAACCGGATTTAGTCTGTTGTCTAAACATATAGAGTATTTCAGCATCTAGAAATAATTCAACCGTAGTATTAAAACAATGATACTTTGCAAATAATTTAGGAGAAGCCCACAATGCCCCATATCCAAAAGACTTTGAGCCTATCACGCTCTAAATATATATGTTTACTATTAATAAGCGTAATCTTGTCCTTAGGAATGACCGCTTACCCTAATCCTAAACCTGTAACTAACCTAATAAACCCTAGTCAAAATCCTGTAGCTAGCAATAGCAGCGACAAAGGCGAACTAGTTCTAGGCAAAGCAATAGAGCAAGAACTAGTAGGAGATGGAGCACACTCCTACACTCTAAAACTAGAAGCAAATCAATACTTAAATTTGGTAGTAGAGCAAAAAGGAATAGACATTGTGGCTACAGTCTTCAGCCCTTCAGGAGAAAAGGTTTATGAAGTAGATAGCCCTAATGGTACAGAAGGCCCAGAGCCTATTTACTTAATCTCTCAATCTAGCGGCAACTACCGTTTAGAAGTCCGCTCTTTAGACAAAGCAGCTAATGCAGGCAAATACGAAGCTAAGCTAGTAGAGCTACGTACTTCCACATCAAATGATATAGATCGTGTTGATGCTTTTAATACTTTAGGTGAAGCAGTATCATTAGAAGGAGAAAATAAACTTGATAGTGCCATAACAAAGTACCAAGAAGCTATTGAGAAATTTGAAAGAGTTTCAGAGTTAGTACCTCAAGCCAATGCCCTTACTCGTCTTGGGAGAATTTATTTTCTTAAAGGAGACTACTCAAAAGCTGAACCTCTTTACCTTCGCTCTTTAGATATTTGTAGAAAAGTATTAGATGATAACCATCCTTACACTGCTAGTTGTGTCAACAATCTGGCAACTCTCTATTCTACAAAAGGAGACTACTCCAAAGCTGAACCTCTTTTCATCCAAACTTTAGACACTCGTAGAAAAGCATTAGGAAATAATCATCCTAATACTGCTACTTCTATAAACAATCTGGCGCTTCTTTATTATAGAAAAAGAGATTATCCCAAAGCTGAACCTCTTTTTATTGAAGCTTTAGACACTCGTAGAAAAGTATTAGGAAATAATCATCCTACTACTGCTACTTCTATAAACAATCTAGCAAATCTTTATTACGATAAAGGAGACTACTCCAAAGCGGAATCTCTTTATATTCAAGCTTTGGACATTCGTAGAAAAGCATTAGGCGATAATCACCGTGATACGGCTCTATCTATCAACAGTCTGGCACTTCTTTATTTTAGAAAAGGAGACTACTCCAAAGCTGAACCTCTTTACATTCAAGCTTTAGAAATTTTTCGCAAAGCACTGGGCGATAATCATCCTGATACTGCTAGTTCTATAAACAGTCTGGCACTTTTTTACACTAAAAAAGGAGACTACTCCAAAGCTGAACCTCTTTACATTCAAGCTTTAGAGATTCGCAAGAAAATACTAGGGGAAAATCACCCTGATACTGCTACTTCTATCGACGCTCTGGCAGTTCTTTATTATAATAAAGAAGACTACTCCAAAGCTGAACCTCTTTATATTCAAGCTTTAGAGATTCGTAAGAAAGTACTAGGGGAAAATCACCCTAGCATTGCTGTTTCTCTCAATAATC
>JAHFUF010000403.1 GCA_023265235.1 Blastocatellia bacterium | reverse complement strand
CTTTATAATAAGCATGTGCTAGGTGTTCGCCTGCTAATTTGGAGATAGCATAGTTCCAACGTGGTTCTCCAACCGCTCCTAGTGTGGTTTGCTGAGATTCGTCAGAACGAAAAGCAACTTGTCCAAAAACTTCACTAGTGGAAAAGTCTATGAGTCTTTCACATTTTCCTGATTTATGAGCCGCTTCACAAATATTAGCTGTGCCAAGCAAATTAACTCGAAAAGTCCTTACAGGGCTACGCAGCACTGTGTCAATACCTGCTATGCCTGCCAAATGTATGATTATTTGTTGATCCTTAACCACTTGACTTAAGCTTTCATAATCTAGAACATCACCAGTAACTAGCCTTATGTTAGGGTGAGAAGCTAAATTAGTGGATTTTAAGGAATTCCGAGAAAGGTTATCATAAATAGTTAACTCATTTTGGTCAACTAAGCGGGCAATCAGTTTAGTACCAATAAAGCCTGCTCCACCTGTTAAGAGAATTTTTTTATTTTTGAGCATAGAATTTTGCAACTATTGAGACTACGTAATCTTGTTGTTCTGATGTTAGTTCAGGATAGACAGGTAAAGATAAAACTTCCTGTGCAGCCTGTTCACTGTGAGGCAATGAACCTGTTTGTTGGCCAAGATAAGCAAAACAATCTTGTTGATGTAGGGAAAGCGGATAGTAAATTTCTGTCCCAACACCATTTTCCTTTAGATATGCCATTAGTTGATCACGTTTTGGTGCTCGAATTGTGTATTGATGGAAAATATGGCGACAGTAGGGAAGTACTTTAGGAGTTTTAACTTGTTCTGTTAATTTATAATCAGCAAAAAGTTGGTCATAGCGTGCAGCATTTTCTTGACGTTTTTTTGTCCAACTTTCTAAATAATTAAATTTTACTCTTAACACTGCGGCTTGAAGTTCGTCTAGACGGCTATTACAGCCTAACATTTTATAGTAATACTTAGGCTTACCGCCGTGAACGCGTAAAACCTGTAGTTTTTCTGCTAAATCAGGGTCATTAGTAAGCATCATTCCAGCATCGCCCGCGGCACCTAGGTTTTTACTAGGAAAGAAGCTTAGGGTGTTAATCAGGCCCATTGAACCTGCGCGTTTGCCATAATATTCTGAGCCAATTGCTTGAGCCGCGTCTTCAATTACTGCTAGGTTATGGCATTTCGCTATGGCTAAAATTTCATTCATTTCCGCACATTGCCCAAACAAGTGAACAGGGATTATTGCGCGGGTACGCTCAGTAATTTTTTCTTCAATTAATCTTGGATCAAGATTAAAAGTATCTGGGTCAATATCAACAAAAACTGGTTTAGCCCCTAACCTAGACACTGAACCACCAGTGGCAAAAAAGGTGAAAGGCGTAGTAATTACTTCATCACCAGGCTTAATGTCTATTGCCATTAGTGCAATTAGTAAAGCATCTGAGCCTGAAGCACAACCAATAGCAAATTTAGCTTGGCAGTAGGGCGCAAGTGTTTCCTCTAAACTTATCCCTTCTTTGCCTAAAATAAAATATTGGCTTTCAAACACTGATTCTACGGCGGACATTACTTCTGATTTAATAGTTTGGTATTGTGCTTTTAGGTCTAATATAGGAATAGAAAATTTAGTTTGGGTGGTCACAGAATTTATCCTTAATATTTTTATTGAAATTTTTCTTTTACTACGAAGCCTTGTTTATGATACTGACGATTACAGGCATTGCAAGTGGCTTCTGCCTCTAGTTGCAGGGTTGCAGCCAAATTTAATTTTATCCCACATTCACACATCCAACCTGAGAGGCGAGCCGGATTGCCTACCATTAGCGCGTAATCAGGGACATCTTTAGTTATTACAGCCCCAGCACCAATAAAAGCATATTTTCCTATTGTATGACCACAAACTATTGTGGCATTAGCCCCAATACTAGCCCCACGTTTAGCCAAAGTTTCCTTGTATTCATCTTTACGAATTACCGCGCTACGAGGGTTAACTACGTTGGTAAACACCATTGAAGGGCCACAAAAAACATCGTCTTCTAGAATTACACCTGTATAAATTGAGACATTGTTTTGTATTTTTACATTTGTGCCAATACGTACTCCTGAGGCAACAAAGACATTTTGCCCAATGTTACAATGCTCTCCAATAAAAGAATTTTTCATAATATGGCAAAAGTGCCAAATTTTAGTGCCTGCTCCTATCGAGCAAGGATCATCAACATAGCTAGATTCGTGGATAAAAACTTCTGGATGTAGATCAGGCATAATTTATTCTTTCTATTTAAGTTATATGAGTTTTAGAAAAACAGCTATTTTATAGATCAGTAAGTTTTATTGGCATTCCACCTTTTTCTAGGGATTTTTGAGCAGCAGTTAACACTTTTAAAACTTCTAATCCATTTATCCCATCTGTCAAAGGTTTTTTGTTATCAACAATACAATCAATAAAATGCTGGCATTCTAATTTTAAGGGTTCAACCATTTTAATTGCTGGGATAAAAATATCTCCATCTCGAATGGTATATTGCTGATCATAGGAAAGATACTCTTTAGAATCTACTACCCCTTTATCATAAATACGAAGCTTTTCTTTTGGTTCAGTGTCATCAAATACGACCATTTTTTTTCTAGAAACAATGGTGAACTGCCTTATTTTATGAGGGTCAAGCCAACTAGCTTGGCCATGCCCCATAATATTATTAGAAAAATTTAAGGAGAAAAACACCACATCTTGGACATCTGGTTTAATATAGCTATTTCCTACTGCATTAACTACTTCTGGCGATTGGCCTGTTAAATACATCATTACCGAAATATCGTGTGGAGCAAGACTCCATAATGCGTTTTCTGTAGTGCGGAGTGTCCCTAGGTTAACACGCGTTGAATAGATATAAAAAACTTCTCCCCACTGACCACTATCAAGATAGCTTTTTATTGCTGTAACTATTGGATGATAAAGTAGTAAGTGGCCTACCATTAGCACTTGACGTTTTTGTTCTGCTAATTCTACTAATTCATTTGCTTCACGTAAATCTAGTGTAATAGGTTTTTCGACAAAAACAGCTTTACCAGCTAGGAGTGCTTCTTTAGCCAATTTGTAGTGAGTGTCAGCATCTGTTGCAATTACAACTCCTGCAATATTGTCATCTTTAATTATTTTTTGATAATCATTAGTGAGAGGAATATTTTGAGAGATTTCTTTAACTTTTTGTAAGCGTTTTTCAGACAAATCACAAACTAGTTTTAGCTCACAGTTAGGAAGCTGATGAAAAGTGCGTACATGATTAAATCCCCAATTACCTATACCAACTATTGCTAATGGTAGTGTCACATTGTTTCTCCTAGGTGACTAACATTTTATCTTTAAGCTTACATAGCTATACTAAAATTTTTGCTGATTCTGTTTTAGAATTACTAGCTTTTTCTTTAACAAAAAAGTCTTCTAGTGCTGTCTTTAATGGGTTAATAGAAACTATCTGACCATTATATTTACGAACTAAGAGAATAATTTCATCTATATGGCTTTCATCAGGAACATGAATTTGTATTCCGCTTGCTGTTTGGACTACTTTTTGTGCTTTGGTGTGAAAATGGGTTAAATTTTCATTAGAAATGCCTTGAACCGTTATTTCCATAGTAGGATCGCGATGTCCTTCTAGCTCAGAAAGCCTTCCATAACCAGCTAGGTCACCTTTTCTAAGAATTGCTACCCTATCACACAAAACTTCTACGTCAGACAAAATATGTGTTGAAAAAAAGATAGTTTTGCCTTGCTCCCGCAGTGAGCGGATAATATCGCGAACTTCCCTGCGTCCAATAGGGTCTAATCCAGACATTGGCTCATCCATAAATACTATTTTAGGATCATTAACTAGGGCTTGAGCAATTCCTATTCTCTGTAGCATACCTTTAGAGAATTTACGCAACTGACGATCGGCAGCAAATTCTAGGTCTACTAGTTTAAGTAGTTCACTAATACGGCGATTACGTGCATCAGTGGCAATCCCAAAAATCTTTCCACAGTAATCTAGAAACTCTCTTGCTGTTAAGTAATCATAAAAATAAGGGGCTTCTGGTAAAAAACCAATTTGCTTGCGCATTTCCATATCATCAATAGGCTTGTCTAATATTTTAGCTGTACCAGAAGTAGGAAAAATCAAGGTCATTAATATTTTTAGCGTTGTAGTCTTACCAGCACCATTACCTCCAAGAAATCCAAAAACTTCACCTTCATTTACTTGTAGGCTTAATTTATTTAACGCTCTTTGTGGTTGAGGTCGCCAAAAACCTACCATATAATCTTTGCATAGCCCATCAATTTCTATTACTGTTTTCATCTTAAGGCATTCCTCCAAGTTAATACTTTAAGTTAGTTTACTTCAACGGATCAAAGATTCTATAAGGCATACTTACTTTACAGCTAGCAGGGTCATAGTAGAACTTATCTCCAAGGATACTCGATAATTCACCCTTTTCATTAACTTTAATTTGAATTATTTCTCCACATTCACCTTTTTCTTGGTTTTGTTGTATCGTTTGAGTTAAGGCAGATAATGTTTGAGGGCATTTATCAGTAGCTTCTTTGTAACGAGTTAGTAACGAATTTAGATAATCTATTTCGTTAAGAGCATAAACTCGCTTTAGTTGTATTTCCATTTGACCTTTAGCAAAGTCGTCTGTAGCTTCTTGATAGAGGGTCGCATAAAGTTGACAAGCTGTTGCTCGGCTCCCTCCTTGAGATAACATTACTCCGCCAATAATTTTTAGCCATTTAGGAGACTTAGGCATATCTCCAGCCTTTAAGAAAGCCTCTCCAGCCTTTTTATAGTCTTTACTTTGCCAGTAAGTTGTTCCTAGGCTTTGATATAAACGCCAATTATTAGGATTTTCTTTTATTCCTTTATAAAGCAGGTCTAATGCTAGTTTAGGATCATAGTCTGGCAAAAATAATGCGCCAAAACGATATGCTTGGATATATTGAGGATCTAAAGTGGTAGTAATATCTAGCATAGGGTAGAGTAGTTTTTGATCTACTTTTTGAGCAAAAACTACTTCGTTTCTATCATTAAGTAGCTGTCGTCCATAATATTGAACAGCACGTAACCAATATAGATCGGCTAAAGCCCCATCAAAACCAAAAGAAAACTGTTTAACATTTTTAGGCGAAGATATATAAAGGAATTGTTGAACTCTCTCTTCCTCAGGATGACTAGCATCAATAATTTTTTGTATTGGGTAAAGAATAGCAAGACAAACCATAATTACTAGTAATGCTAAATAGGTTTTCATAATTCTCCCTCCTAAAAAAGCTCAATATCATGATTTTGAGTTATCGAGTTTTAATTTTTCAGTTAATTCTTTAACAATTTGTTTTACTTGCTGAGAATTTGGCCCATCAGGGTTGAGCTTTAAGCCTTCTTGGTAATTGTTTATTGCTAAGGCTAACTCACCACGTTT
>JAHFUF010000402.1 GCA_023265235.1 Blastocatellia bacterium | reverse complement strand
CAGTGTTTTTACTACCTTGTGTTTTTACTCGCTATTTTGAGCCTAATGGAGTTAGTCCATTAATTGCTTGTTCTTGGCTTGGGTGTTTTGCCTTCTCTATTTTTTTATCGGCACTTGCTACAGCAAAAAAACTAGTCCCTTATTCCTTTTCTGTAATTATTATAGTTTTAGCAATTATTTTTACTATGGGGTTTGATTTTTCTCTGATTGGTAAACTACTGGCTGAATTTGAAATAAGTCAAGGAAATACTGTAATAGCAGGGTTAATTAAAGAAAACGATCCTATCATTTTTGCTGGACTAAACGCGCTACTTTATTGGCAATCAGGTTTTCTTTTATTAGTCCCAATAACAATATTTTTATTAATTCGTCGTCCTAGTGAAACCAATTTACTTATCCTAGTTGGTTTAATAATTATGCAACCATTAACATTAGCCCATGAACGTTTTGGAGTTTTGCTTACAGTGCCTTTTGTGCTAGGTAGCGCGATATTAGCCAAAGAAGCTTTGTTAATGGCTAAGAGGTATTTACCTAAACAACGTCTAGGAGAAATACTAGGAGGCATTGTAATTTTACTAGCAATTTTACCTTGTTTAATTGGGATTAATTTTGCGAGTCCAACAGTTGTAATAAAAAATAGATCTTTTGCACCTTTATATAACGCTTTTAATTGGTTAAAGAATAATAGCCCAAAAGTTAATCCTGATAACCCTGAGTATGGAATAATAGCTAATCAATGGGATCTAGGACATTGGATTGTGCGTTTTGCCGAGCGTCCTACAGTCTCTTCACCGCTACTTCATACCCCAGAGCTAGCTAAAGCTGTCTTTGATAGCGCGAAGATTTTTGTTCAACCTCCTAAAACAGCACTAAAATCAATTGAAGGTCGTAAGCTAAAATACCTGTTAATTACTCAAGATGACTTTAATACCCTGCTACAACTTGCAGGAAATAACATAGATTTAATAAAACAAAATCAGCAGCTATCAAGAGACTTACTCTATGATAGTCTTTATGGGCAATTACTAGTTTCCTATGGTTTTGCACT
The DNA here is from genome assembly GCA_023265235.1 of Blastocatellia bacterium. GTDB lineage: Bacteria > Acidobacteriota > Blastocatellia > Chloracidobacteriales > JADJPF01 > JADJPF01. The sequence goes on along the minus strand of JAHFUF010000402.1, from coordinate 4,399 downwards.
AAATGATCCTATAAATTATCAGTTAAATAGGTTTCGCTTAGTTTACGAAACGACGGAAACCACCAAGGCTAATAATGCTCAAGTCCCTATTTGTATGATATTTGAAGTAGTAAAAGGTGCGCACTTAAAAGGACAAACCAAACCTGGTGATACAGTAACTGCTACAACACAGCTTAAAACGCCTAGGGAACGCTTGGTTTCTTATTCAACTGGTGTTAAAGCTGATGAAAACGGCATGTTTGATTTGACCATTCCCTACTCAACAGGCGGTAATAATAGTGCAGCTATATTTGCTTCTTCTTACATAGTAAAAACTGACAGCACTATTACTAGTGTTGTAGTTAAAGAATCACAAGTAAAAAATGGAGAAACAATCAACTTAGAATTAACAGCTAAAGATTCTGGAAATTAAAACTAGGGATGGAAGTTTGATAGAGTAAAAGATTTTTTAGCATATTTAAAAAGAAGTTCTGAAGTTCTATAGACAACTTTCCCCAACCTGTCCTAAACTAAACTTTTAAGAACTAGTTATTTTTGGCGTCGTTAGTTAACTTATTCAACTAAAAAACCTATAAAGTTCTTTACCTAGCTTTTGAATAAAGGAGTATAAACTTTGGGCATTCTAACATATATAATTCCATTTCTTTTTGTTTTGGGAGTATTAATTTTTATTCATGAATTTGGCCATTTTGCTGTAGCTAAATTCTTTGGAGTAAGGGTTGAAACCTTCTCTTTAGGATTTGGCCCTAGATTACTAGGATTTAAGTTTGGTGATACAGATTATCGAATTAGTGCTATTCCCCTTGGTGGCTATGTAAAAATGAAAGGGGAAAATTTGGATGAAAAACTAGATTACAGTGGTGATGAGTTCTTAGCCAAACCTAAATGGCAACGGTTTTTAATATTATTGGCTGGGCCTTGGATGAACATAGTTTTAGCTGTAGCAATACCTATGGTTTTAGCTATGTATTTTTATCAAGAAGCCCGCCATTATTCAGAACCAGCCGTAGTAGGTAGTGTAGCTCAAGGCTCTGCCGCAGCTAAAGCAGGATTCCAAGCTGGTGACAAAATCATTAAGCTTGACTCATTGGAAAACCCAACTTGGAGACAGTTAGAACTTAAAGTAACTAATAATGCAGATATTGAGCTTAAAGCTACTGTTGATCGTAATGGTGAGCAAATTCAAATTGCAATTACTCCTAAATCAAGCCTTATAGAACGCCAAAAAATAGGAAATAGTGGTCTATGGCCACAACTTAAAGAAGAATCGGTTTCTGTAGAAAAAGTTATTGATGGTGGCCCTGCTAAACAAGCAGGGTTACAAGAAAAAGACAAAATAGTCAAACTTAATGGAGAGACTGTTAAAAACTACTATTGGCTACAGGATTCTTTACAAAACTTTGAAGGAACAGAGACTTTGCTTTCAGTTGAACGTGGTGGTCAAACAGTAGAACTTAAGATGTTGCCTCGCCGAGAAAATGACGGAAAAGTTCGTGTTGGCTTTGCACCAAACCAAGAATTTATTACCCCGCCTCCTATGATAAGTGGTCAAAAATCTATTTCTGAAGCTTTCAAAATGTCATTAGCTAAAAATTATGAAGTAATCGTTTTGACCAAAGAGGCTTTGACACAGATAATTAGTGGTCAACGTAAGGCTGGTGATGCTCTTGCTGGCCCAATACAAATTGCTGCTATTTCTGGCAAAATGTATCAAAACGGTGGTATGGAGTCCTTACTTAATCTAATGGCTTTACTTAGTCTAAATCTTGGCGTTTTTAATCTCTTTCCAATTCCTGTTTTAGATGGTGGCCATATCTTTATATTAATTATTGAAGGGTTATTAGGCTTAGGTGGCCTTAAACTTTCCTTAAGTATTAAAGAAAAGATGATGCAAGCAGGATTTGTAATGTTATTGTTACTTATGGGGTTTGTAATAATTAATGATGTTAGCAAGTATCTTCCTAAGCGTAGTAGCACCAAACCTACTGTTAGCCAACCAGCACCCGCACCGCCTGCACCACCCCCTGCTTCTCAAGCAGTACCAGCACAAGCAGCACCAACCCCAACCAAGTAATAAATCTTACAGTTAAATAAAGAATTAAATAATGCGTCTTGCTAAAATAACTAAAAGCAAGACGTATTGTTGTTAAATCTGACATTTTAATAAAATTTATAGGTATTATTCTTAGCTTTTATTAAACCAATCCCCAATCCATTTTCAAACACTGAAGTAAACCTGCTTCTGCTTCAGAAAGCTCATCAGAGCCAATAACTTGTTCAACACCATTTGCTAATTCCTGTAATTTAGCCTTAGGTAAATATTGAGTAAAAAGCGCAATTGTCTCTTTTAATACTTCTACATTACCATTGTTTTTCATATCCTCAAGACAATGTAAAATCAATTCTTTTAGGTCAGCCTTAGAACCTAATCCTTGGAGCATACCTTTGACATAACCAGAAATAGTCATTATTTCTTGTGTAGAAAGCTCTGAGTCTGATGCTGCAAAAAACAATAACAAGTGGCAAAATCTATACTCTAAACTGTAATCACCCAAGGCTTCTATCATCTTTTCTTTATTTTGGTTCATTTTTTCTCCTTTTAACTTTTCTGTTTTAAGATATTTAAAATACTAAACAAATGTTTATTTTTTATAACAGTAAGGAGAACCCCCTTTATTTTATACAAAAACTCTATAACTAGTGTTTAGAGTCGCTAAAATGTCTTTTTTGCCGACAAAGCAGCTTATAACTTAAGCGTTATTAGCAAATAAAATAGGCACCAAGAAAATTTCTTAGTGCCTATTTATAAATATTAGTTTTAAATAACGCCCAGAGATAAATCACTGGGCTATTGTCAAATGCCCCTAACAGGGCATTAAAGACTTAAGATTCTTTTAGAATCAACGTTTTACAAAGCAAACTTCATGTATATTTTAAATAACTAGCTTATTTGCTTATCTTAAAAGCAACCTTGCTATTACCAGCATTAGCACTTTCGTCATAGCATCGTAAGGAAATAATATGTTCACCAGCTTGGGAAACTTCTGTTTTAACAACAAAATTTTCTGCCCTAGAGTCAGCCAAACCATCCTCTGGAAAAACTACTTGCCAAGCAGCACCATCAATACTGTATTCAGCACGACGTAAAATACTAACATTATCAGTCACAGTAAAATTTATTTCAACTTGACGACCATTAATCTTTGGTGTAGTAGAAGAAATTTGTGGAGCAGTGTTATCAATATCAATAATATCACTAATTAATTCACCTTTTAATGCTCTATCTTCAGAATTTGAAGGTAAATCACTAGCAACAACTCTAAAAGTATATTTCCCATCAGGTAAAGCATCTCCATCTAGAGTATAGTAATTATTCTTAAGTTCCTCTAAAAGTAAATGCCATTCTAATTCTGTAGCAGTACGGTAGTAAAGAGAATAGACTAAAGTATCACTATTACGGTCTTCAGCTTGCCACTGCAAAGAACGTGCACCTTTTTGAAAAACCTTACGAGGTTGAATATTAGTTGGCAGACCAAAACTAATAGGATCAAGTCCAGCAGAAACAATTCCTGGATCAATAGGTTGTTGAGGAATGTCTTGTAGAGCAACTCCTGGTTGTAAAATAGAAACTTTGGTGACTTCAGGAGCAACATTACGAGGTAAATAAGCAACTTTAACAGAATTTAATGCCCCTCCTGAAAGTAATTTTACTCGCCATTGAATAAAGCGTGCCGCAGGACTAGTAACTTGTTTACTATTTTCATTGCTTTGATAAGGATTTGACCAATCACTCCAAGTATTATCTGGTGTCTCTGTATTACCTGTGCGGGTTTGTAATTCAAGATTGCCACTACTACGCCAAGCAATACGCCCCCAATTAGCAGTTAACTTAGTATCATGTATTGGAGAGGTATAAAACCCTTCTTTAACTGTCTCTGAAGCTAAACGAAACAGCTTTCCACTATTACTAGAAGCAGCATAAATACCACTAGGAGTACTTAGTAAAGATGTGGTTTGTTCTTCAGAAGATTGAACTAATAAAGTTGTAGCTTTGGTTTTTGGCTCAATAGAATATATACGTCCTTTTTGTGTTGTTCCTACAAGTACTGTCCCATCTTTTCTTAAGGCTAATCCTAGAGCAGCAGTGTCTTTAGCTGTCCAAAGGACATCATTATCACCATCAGGAGTAATTTGATAAAGCACTGCTTTAGAATTTGTTGTATCACTTGTAGCAGCTTGAGAGGTTGTAACAAAAGACGTACTGTTATTGTTTGCCCCTATTACAGTAACATCATCTTCAAAGGAAGCCGCAACAGTCACAGTAGCAATTGGTTCACTGCTAGTACTACTACTTGAGCTAGTTGTAGTGGATTTATCCCCTGTTTGGCCGCTTACAGCT
>JAHFUF010000401.1 GCA_023265235.1 Blastocatellia bacterium | reverse complement strand
AAAGCCCGCCGAACGAACATTTTGATATTGCGCTGTACGCTCAAAAACACTTTTATCAATGGTGGGAATACCTTCTAATACTAGGTTTCCTACTTCTTTTTTTTCTGTATTTAGTTTAGGTTTCCCAATTAAATTTTCTTGAGCAAGTAAATTAATATTGAGTAAAGATAAAAATAGCCAACAAACAATAAATTTTTTCATTTTTTTAATATCTCCAAAATATCGTCTTTAACTTCTTGTAAAAAAATGGGATCGGCTTCTGGGTCAGAAACTAGTTTTTGCAACTGTTCTGGCGAGTGTACAAAGGAATATTCGGCCAAAGATTGAAGCACATCTAGAAGAATTTTTTCTGCTAGTTCATCAATATCTTGTGTATTACCGTTATGTGTACTCATTTTGCTCCTAGTAGCTTAGAAAATTATTTTTCTGGTTTAATATCAATTACATTATCATCTTGGCGTGAAAAAGTACTACTTCCCATACTCGCGCCCATACCAAAAGGTATGGAGAAAAACTTTGCTGTCCCAGTACCTATTTGGGTTTCAATCGCTTTTTGAACACGTTTCTTTATATATTCACGAATTGGACGACGCACAGCAGGAATCATTAGCATCAACCCTGTTATGTCAGTTAGCATCCCAGGAGTTATTAAAAATGCTGCGGCAACAAGTAAAATTGCGCCATCTAAAACTGCTGTAGTTGGTTCTTGTTCTAGTCTAAGAGCGGCTTTTATTCGAGCAAAGGCTTGTCGACCCTCTCGGCGCATTAAATAAGCTCCTAACATTCCTGGCAAAACAATTAGTGCAACTGAAACCCAAAAACTAGTGTAACTTGCGACTAAAAATAAAAGGTATGTTTCCACTACTGTAATAACAGTAAAAAGCAGAGTAAGTTTTGCAAGTAGCTTCATAACTTCGTCCTCCTAAAACTAAATACTAACAGAGTGCTAAATATTTGTCTGTCTTGGCGACTGTGTTAATGGCGATTTTACTTAATTAGATAGAAAAAAATAATCCTCTCCTCTATTGTAGTTTGTAAAAAGCTTGCAAGCCATTGATAATAGATTAATAATAGCCACAATAATTTATCTTCGAGGCAAGTAGATGTTTTGTACACAGTGCAATAAATCTTATGATAAAAAGACCGTATTTTGCCCAATTCATGGTCGTAAATTACTTAAAGATCCTAAAGAAGCATTACTTGGTCGCACTATCGACAATAAATACTTAATCGAAGCTGAAATTGGTGAAGGCGGTACTGGTACAGTTTATCGCGCACGTCATGTCAAATTAGATATGACTGTGGCAATTAAAATTCTACATACTAAGTTTAATGATGATGGTATAGCAGTAGAACGTTTTCGCCGCGAAGCTTATGCTTCAATGCAGATTCGTCACCCTAATGCTATTGCTGTAATGGATTTTGGTATTACAGAAGATTCTCTAGTTTATGTAGTGATGGAATTTCTAGTTGGTATAACTTTACGTGAAAGAATAGACCAAAAACCCATTTTTACCATTGAAGAAGCTAATGCGTTAATACAACCCGTTTGCGAAGCAGTAAATGTAGCTCATCGCGTTGGAATAGTTCACCGAGACTTAAAACCAGAAAATATCTTCCTAGATCGTAGTAAACCTAATGAAGAAGTAGTCAAAGTACTAGATTTTGGTATTGCTCGAATGACAGGTCTTACTGAAGATCAACAAAAACGCTCTATGCGCCTTACCCAAGAAGGTATTCTACTTGGCACCCCTCATTATATGTGCCCAGAACAGTGCTATGGTAGAGATGTTGATCCTCGCTCTGATGTGTACGCCCTAGGCATTATACTTTATGAAATGCTCACAGGACAATTACCTTTTGATGATCGATCGCTTTCAGTAGTAGCAGTAAAACAAGCAAGAGAAAAAGCAAAACCGACTTACGAAATAAACCCTAATGTCCCGCATATTGTTAACGCTATAATAATGAAAGCAATGGAAAAGAAAGCAGAAAACCGCCCTCCCTCTGTGGTGGCATTAGCTCAAGAACTACAAACTGTAGTAAAAATGGTCACAGAAAAAGAGTTTCAATCTGTTTTTCTTAATGCTAGTGATGAAGACCTAGAAGCAGCACTACTACTTACTAATGAGCCTATGTCTTCACCAATAGTTTCACAAATATTTGATAATAGAGATAAATATAGAGAACGATTTTTAGAAAGAACTCTAAGCCCAGACAGACGGCGTAACACTAGACCTTTAGTTCCTCCAACAGAAAACGACCAAAGTAGCAGCCAAACCACTTATTTTAATCAAAATAAGACTTTTAATACTTATCTCTCTTTAACTACTAATGAGCTAACTGTAGTAAAAAACATTAAAGGTAGCGAAGATGAATATACAGAAGAAACCCCTACTTTTAGTGCAATAAAGATCGAAGACCCTGCTGTAATTGAAGGACTTTATGAGCAATTACTACATTTAATTAAAGAGACTCCTATTTTAATGCAGATTATTTCTGGTGATTTAGAAGCTAGGAAACCTATTGATATGGTCTTTTTAACAGAGCTTAAATATGCAGTTGATAATATTCGTCACATTATTTTTCGCCTAGAAAAAGTCTCTACTTTTAATGGTCAATAACTTTTAGCTCCCCACTAAGATAATAAGTTGGAATAAAAAAGCAAAATTCTTTCTTATTGTAATTACAAAATATAAAATTTAGGAGCAACATGAAAAATTTTAGTAAATATTGGTTACTACTTTTTTTAGCTGTCTTGCTTATATCTTCTGCAAAAGCACAAAATAGCAATTCAACTGATAAAACCACTGTAACTCCAATAGTCAAAGCATTAGAACAGCCTGTGGCAAGTAGTGCAAATAAAATTAATCCTTTGTTAATAGGCGCGACTATTCCTGAAGTAAAACTAAAGAGTATAGAAGGAAAAGAGTTTAACTTATTAGATTTGGTAAAAAACAAACCTAGTGTGTTTATCTTTTATCGTGGTGGTTGGTGACCATATTGCAATGTCCAGTTAGGACAACTACGTTTAATAGAATCTCAGTTGGTTGAGATGGGTTACCAGCTAATAGCCATTAGCCCAGACAAAGCAGAAAAACTCCAAGAAAGTGTAGAGAAAAACAAACTAAATTACTTACTGCTCTCAGATAGTTCGGCCAGTGCTGCAACAGGGTTTGGTATTGCTCACAGGGTTGATGACCCTACTGTAGAGCTTTATAAAAAATATAATATTGACCTAGAAAAAGTCTCTGGAGAAAAACATCATATACTTCCTGTACCTTCAGTGTTTATAGTTGGAACTGATGGAGTAATAAAGTTTCAGTACGTAAACCCAGACTATAAAATCCGCTTAAGCTCAGAAGTAATCCTAGCAGCAGCTAAAGCTTTAATTCCAAAAGCTAAGCCTCAAGATTAATTGAATTTAACCAAAGCCGTTTTAATTTACCAAGTAGTAGAATTGATAGTAACCCAGCACGAATCTGTGCTGGGTAAATTTTTAGGTGGCTTGCTGTTGCAAAAGCCTTTATTCATCTGTTGGATTATTAATTTGATTAGCTTTAATTTTTCTCATATTAGAAGCTAAAACCCGCTTACGTAGGCGTATTGAACTAGGGGTGATTTCTACTAATTCATCATCTTTAATATGTGCTAAAGCGTCTTCTAAAGTGAGTGGTTTAACTGGAATTAAACGAATAGCATCATCTGCAGTAGAAGCACGCATATTAGTGAGTTTTTTATCTTTAATTGCGTTAACATCTAAATCTACTGCCTTAGCATTTTCACCAATGATCATTCCCTCATAAACTTGAGTTACTGGTATGACAAAAAGTTGGCCTCGTTCTTGTAAATTATACAGAGCATAAGCAGTTGTAACACCTTCACGATCTGCAATTAATGAACCTGTTAAACGAGACTTAATTTCTCCTGCCCAGGGCGACCAGCGCAAAAACAATGTGTTTATAATGCCTGTGCCTCTAGTATCAGTAAGAAATTGTCCACGAAATCCAATTAAACCACGAGAAGGAACTTCAAATTCTAAACGAACACGACCTGTACCATGATTAACCATCTTTACCATTAGCCCTTTTCTCTGTCCAAAGGCTTCAGTAACTACACCAACAAATTGATCTGGAAGATCAATAACTGCTAGTTCAATAGGTTCATGTAATTCTCCATCAATCCTACGAGTAATTACAGTAGGCTTAGAAACCTGCATTTCATAGCTTTCACGGCGCATTTGCTCTAATAAAATACTTAATTGAAGTTCTCCGCGTCCACTAACCTTAAAGCTCCCAACCCCTGTGTCTGAAGTGGTTTGATTAAGTCCTGCATGTGAATCTGCGTCTTCTACTTTAATAGAAACATTGCCTAGCAACTCTTTTTGTAATCTTTCTCGTAGTTTACGAGAAGTCACATATTTACCATCACGTCCTGCAAAAGGTGAGTTGTTAACGCTAAAAATCATAGAAATAGTAGGTTCATCTATTTGAATTTTGGGCAAGGCTTCAGGATTTAATTCACTAGAAATAGTCTCGCCTATTTCAATACCCTCAATACCAGCAAGTGCGATAATGTCACCTGCTCTAGACTGCTGAATTGATAAGCGTTTTAGCCCTTCAAAAGTGTAGAGTTGGGTAATTTTTGTCTTCTGAATTTGACCATCTAACTTACAAATAGAAACCATGTCTCCAACATTTATTTGACCGCTAAAGATTCGTCCTATTGCTAAACGCCCTACGTATTCATCGTAATCAATATTAGTAACCAAGATCTGTAAGTTATCAGATTCACGAATTGGAGGAGCAGGTATTGTACGTAATATTTCATCAAAGAGAGGCTGTAGGTTTCCGCTATCATCATTCATATCTTTTTTAGCAATACCATCTCTAGCAATTGCATAAATTATAGGAAAGTCTATTTGATCATCATTAGCATCTAGTTCAATAAAAAGATCATATATTTCATTTACAACTTCTTGGACACGAGCATCTTGTCGGTCAATTTTATTAATTACGACGATTGGTTTTAAGTTTTGCTCTAAGGCTTTACTAAGAACATAGCGGGTTTGCGGTAAAGGCCCTTCAGAAGCATCTACTAGTAGCATTACGCCATCAACCATTTTTAGTACTCGTTGAACTTCACCACCAAAGTCTGAGTGGCCTGGGGTATCAAGAATATTAATTTTGATACCACAATAGTTTAAAGAAGTGTTTTTCGCCATAATGGTAATGCCGCGTTCACGTTCTAGATCTAGGTTATCCATAACACGTTCTGCAACTCTTTCATTAGCACGAAACATTCCTGATTGTTTTAACATTGAATCAACCAAAGTAGTTTTTCCATGGTCGACGTGGGCAATAATGGCAATATTACGTATATCTTCGCGTACTGGACTACTTACTGCCACATTACTATTTTCTATTTGAGACTGATTACTCACGATACTGTACTCCCT
>JAHFUF010000400.1 GCA_023265235.1 Blastocatellia bacterium | reverse complement strand
TAATATTTCGCATATCTTTCATTCGCTCAAAGTACAAAATTCCATCTAAATGATCCATTTCATGTTGAATTGTACGGGCAATATCTTCTGAGAAAGTTTCTTTATGTTCTACTTCATCTAGAGTTACATATTTGACAACAATAGACTTATGGCGCGGTACCAGCCCAACCATATCAGGAACACTAAAACAACCTTCCCATCCTTCTATCATTTCATCAGATTGGCTAATAATTTCAGGGTTAATCATTATATACAAAGGCGATTCAGGTCGATTAGGAAAAAGATCGTTTTTACGTAACTCTGCTATTAGGATTCTTGCTGGCACACCTATTTGATTAGCTGCTAGTCCTGCGCCTTTTAGCTCCTCACGCAGCTTTTTTACCATTAGCTCACAAAGTGGAGCTACTTCTGTTAAGTTAGTAACCTTTTTAGTAGGCTCACGTAAGAAAGGGTCTCCAATAGTAACTACTTCTTCACGGATATAGTCAGTAAATTGTGTTAGAGTACTCATATGTTGTCCTAAGTTTTATTATTTATTATTTATTTATTTGCTTGTCCCACGAGTTTTTTCAGTATTAACTAGGTTAATTGCTAAGTTTGTTTCGTCTATGGTAAATCTTTCTACACGGCTATTAAACCCAGAACTCATAGCAAAATTATAATTCTTTTTATCCTCACCACCGCTTTTGACCTTCAAGTGAAAAGCATATTTATCTTTGCCATAAGTCTTATTCAAGTCTGTTTCCACAATTAAAGAAGTTGGTACATCAAAAGAGTTTTTATTGTCATCAGCTTGAAACTTTACACGGTTTTTGGAAATAAACAGCAGCCCTTTACAAGAATCCATAAATGCAGTACTAGTAGCTGGTTGACGAGGGGTGTTACTTCTACCTATTCCAGGAATTTTATTTAGGACTCCTGTAACTCCTGCACCCTCCATTGCCATAAAAGTCTTGTCTGATACATCTTTACGGTCATTTATTACAACAAAAGAAACCTCTCCACCACGATCAATAGTGTTTCTAAAATGTCTTGCTGCTTCAACCACATTACCTGCTAAATATAAATTTGCATAACCAAGTAAATAATGGGCTTGGGGTAATTTATCGTTTACTGAAATGGCTTTTTGTGCTTCAGTCGTTGCCAAAGGAAAGTTTTTGGCTCTTAATGCCAAGATTGCCTGATCAACAAAGCGAAAATAAGTAGCAACAGCTTGTGTTGCAGAACTAACAGCATTGCTAGCATTATTTGGAGCAGTGTAGCGAGAAGCAATTGCACCTAATAAAGCATTTGAGCCACCTGCTTGTTTAATTTCATTTGTAGTTGTTGGATCAAGGCTAAAGCTAACACCACGTTTTTCTATAGTGTTTTCAATTTTAGCCAAAGCGACTTTTTTTCTTAACAGATCTAAGACTTCTTCTTTAGCTAAAGGGCTAGTGTTTACAACTACATAGCGAGAGGCAATAGCACCAATCAAGGCATTTGTACCACCTAAACGCTTAATTTCTGCTGTAGCCGTTGGATCTAGCGCGAAACTAACTCCGCGATCTTCAACTGCTTTTTCAATCTTGGTCGCAATAACCTTTTTCTTAAGTAGGTCAAATATCTCTTCCTTAGAAAACGGCCCATCACCTTCAATACTGAGATTAGGGCTAGTGCTAGGTTGTGGTGTTGAGGTAGTTTTCTTTGGAGCAAGGTAATTTGCTCGACAAGCTGCAATAATAGGCGCAGTTACACCACCAGATGCTAGTTCACTTTCTATTGCTGGCGTGATCTCAAAGTTAACTTTATATTCTTTTATTAGGCTTATTATTTCTTCATCAGAAAACCCTGGTGGTTTTTGTACAAAATTTATAACCATTTGTTTTGCAAAAGAATCATTAGTTGGGCCTTGTGTTAAAACCTTTAAGGGCATTATTGATAATAGTAATGTTAGAGTAAAAGCAAATTTTAACACCCATGAGGAAGTTATTTTTTTTAACCCATAATAAAAACTCATAAATACATCCTTTGATTTCAAACTATTTTAGTTTGTCTAGTTCTTGTTTGATTTGGTCTTTTTCACGCGTTATTCTTTTAATTTGTTCAGGATCTGTTGTTCTGCCTGTTTCGAGGATAAGATTTTTTAATTTTACGTCCAACTCTGCACGGCGAAGTTGTTTTTCAATCGGGCTAAGTGGCTTAGGTGTTGGCTTAAAGATAGGTGTTGGTCTAATAATAGGTTTAATAGGCATTGTTTTAATAGGAGTTGGTTTAGAGGTTTCTATGCTGTTACCACCAGGAAATCCACCAGAGGAAACTTCTGGGGTTTGTGTTGGGGTTTGTGTTGGCGTTGGTAACGGTAGTTCTGGCAAATGTGTTTCTGTTGTAGGTGTTAATGTAGGTGTAGGAGTTGGTGAATTAATAGGAGTTGGTGAATTAATAGGAGTTGGTGAATTAACAGGAGTTGGAGTTGGTAGAGAGGTAGTGCTGTCTTTAGTCAACAAAATACCAATAGAAACCCCGCTGACAACAACAAGCAGAACTACTAGACTCGCAAATAATTTAACTCCATGTTGTTTTAAGAAGCTATCCTCTACTAAAGGAAGTTGTTTTGGAATAGGCACTGCAATAGTTGCTGGAATGGGGGTTTGTCTTTGGTCACTAGCACTATTTTGTAAATAGCTTTCGGATGCTATTGCTTTAATTTCAGGGTTAGTAGCAGGAATATTATTTCTAATTCCAGGATTCGTCTCTACACGAGTACCAGGAATAATACCCAAATTAGGATTTGTTTCTACTTTGGTTAAAGGAATATTAGGAGGGCTATTAACTGCATTAACTGCATTAACTGCATTTTCTACTCTGGTTTCTTTGATTAGTGGAGCGATTTGAATGTTACTAGAAATACCTATTTGATTAAGTAGGAAAGAACGAAACTCTACTACTGTTTGAAAGCGATCTGAAGGCTGTTTAGCCATTGCTTTAAGTACAGCATTTTCAACTTCTTGAGGGATTGTTGGGTTAAATGTTCGTGGTGGAGTAGGAGCTTGTTTAATATGTAAATCAATCAAATCGTATTCACTATTTGCATCAAAAGGTATTTTACCAGTAAGCATTTCATAGAGCACTATGCCTAGTGAATATATATCAGAGCGATTATCTGTTTCTAGTGCACGCGCTTGTTCGGGCGACATATAGTGCAGAGTCCCAACCATACCACCAGGGCGAGTTAAACGATTTGTTCCTAGAATACGGGCAATACCAAAGTCCATTACCTTAACTTTTTTTTCTTGAAAACCTTCTTCCATTACCATTAAGTTAGCAGGCTTAATATCACGGTGAATTATTCCCATACGATGGGCTTGGCCAATGCCTTCTAGGGCTTGACAAAAAAGCATAATAGTTTCTTGATAAGGGATTGCACCACGATGATGTATAATATTTTCTAATGTCTCTCCATTAACAAACTCCATTATCATAAAAAACTGGCCATCTTGAGGGATAAAGCTAAAAAGAGTCGCAATGTTAGGGTGGTTTAATTTTGCTAGTGTTATTGCTTCACTATGAAAACGCTCTACTAGAGCAGGATTATTGCTAAAATCTGCACGCAATACCTTTATTGCTACTGGGCGTTGTAAGTTGAGGTCTATACCTTTATAAACAGACCCCATACCGCCTTCGCCTAATTTTTCTGAAATTTGATAAATATTGCCAATAATTTGACCTATCAAGGCTTGCCTCCAAATTTAGCAACAACTCAACAATACACTTAGACTAAAATATAATTAATAATGAAGATAACAGAAGTTTAAAAGAAGTTCTTAGGAAAAGTCTAGCTTGTTATAACTTACAATTAGCGGCTTTATTATTGAATAACACTGTTCCTCAATTCTTTTCTAATTTGTATAAGACTGAGCTAAAAAACTTGTATTAAACAAATATAACCACCTTATTTTAGCCAGTCATAAGGTATTCTAGAGGTTCAAACTTTGATAAGCGGTGCTTAAATACCCAAGTAAAAGTAGGCCACAGTGTAGAGTTACGCCCTGTAGAGTCAAGATACCAACTTTCGCAGCCTCCAGATGTCCAAACAGTACCTTGCATTTTTTGTTCTATTTGTTTGACAAAAGCTGTTTGAGCTTCGGCTCGTGGCTCTACAGTAGTAATATTATGCCTACGCATATAGCTTAATGCATTTACTATATGAGCTATTTGACTTTCAATCATAAAAACAACAGAGTTATGGCCTAGGCCAGTGTTGGGGCCAAGCAACAGAAAGAAATTAGGAAAGCCCGCTATAGTAGTTCCAAGGTGTGCTTTAGGCGCACCATTCCAAGTTTCACTAAGTGTGCGACCTTCTCTACCACGAATAATTTTAGCAAAAGGCAAATCTGTAACGTAAAACCCTGTACCTAAAATAATAGTGTCTATTTGGCGTTCTACCCCGTCTTTAGTAACTATTGAATGTGGGAGTATTTGGCTAATTGAATCTGTAATCACATCAATATTTGGTTTAGAAAGCGATGGTAAATAATCATTAGAGATTAAAATACGTTTGCAACCAATTATATAATTTGGTGTTAATTTAGCCCGTAGTTTAGGATCAGAAATAGCCCTTTCTAAATGACGTTTTGCAATACTATGACTAAGTTTCATAATAGAAGGATGTCGAAAATACATCACATAAAATTCTCTAAGTAGGTAAATTGCTGCACGCATCAAGCGTTGTGTAATAGGAAATATTCTAAACAGTTTATGTTCAACGTCAGTTATTTTGCGGTCTTGACGTGGAATAATCCAAGGAGGTGTACGTTGAAAAAGGTTTAGTTTGGCTACTTTAGGTTGAATCTGAGGGACAAATTGAATTGCAGATGCTCCTGTACCAATCACTGCAACATTTCGACCAGTTAAATCATAGCTATGATCCCAACGGGCAGAATGAAAGATTTTGCCTTGAAATGACTCTATTCCTGGAAGTTGAGGAATAGAAGGCTCACATAAAGCACCTACACCAGCGACTAAAACATTAGCCGAGTAGTCACCTTGAGAAGTTTTAATTAGCCAATATTGTTTAACATTGTCCCAAATAACTTCAGAAACATTATGCCCAAACTGTATATAAGGCAAAATATCGTAATCTGTAGCACAGCGTTGTAAATAAGCCCAAATCTCTGGTTGGGGCGAATACATCCTACTCCAATCAGGGTTAAGAGCAAAAGAAAACGAATAAAGATGAGACTGTACATCACAAGCACAACCAGGATAGGTATTGTCTCGCCAAGTACCACCTACATCATTAGCCTTTTCAAACATAACAAAGTCGTTAAACCCTGCTTTTTTAAGTTGTATAGCTGTACCAATCCCACCAAAACCAGTACCAATAATCGCTATTTGAAAATGCGTTTTACCTTGAGACATTTGTTTTTCCTCTACTTTTTGGCTTTTGCTACTAAATACCAACCATATTTGTTTTCCCACTTCTTTAT
>JAHFUF010000399.1 GCA_023265235.1 Blastocatellia bacterium | reverse complement strand
TTATAGGAATTATTTTTTCCTATATCAAAATAGCGTCCAGCTAGTATGTTTGCTTGTGCATTTTCCTTTAGTTCTGGTAGGTTTTTAGCATTAAAGAATTGATTAACTAACTCTGTTTTTCCAATACCAGGATCACCAATAATAAAAACTGGTTTACCTTGGCCATTCAAAGCAGCTTGAGCAAAATTATTTAGCTTGTTTAGCTCTTCATCTCGACCAACAAAACGTTCTGAAATTTTATCAAAATTGTAGAGGCGTGCTATAGTAGAATCATATAGGGCTAATAACTCGCGACCACTTTTTGTTGAACTTTTAGCCCCAAGCTCTTTGGCTTGGTAATTTAGTTCTAATTTATCGAAAGCCTTATCTCCTATAGCCATAATAAATTTTAGAGTTAGTATTTTTGTAATAGGTAAATCTAAGAAGAAGTTATAGATGTTTGTCTAAATATAACATAAATTTATTGTGTAACAATCTAGAGCATATTGCAAATACAAAGCAAAATGCAGGCTAGTTGGCCTGCATTTTAGTTTATTTCTAATATATTCTTGTTTATTCTTGATTTATTCCTAATCCTATTAAATACTTCTAGGTACTTCTAGGTTTATTTCACTTGAACTGTAAAAGGTATCCCAGAAGGGTTTT
The DNA here is from genome assembly GCA_023265235.1 of Blastocatellia bacterium. Lineage (GTDB taxonomy): Bacteria > Acidobacteriota > Blastocatellia > Chloracidobacteriales > JADJPF01 > JADJPF01. The sequence goes on along the minus strand of JAHFUF010000399.1, from coordinate 4,824 downwards.
CACTAGCAGAACCAATACGTACAATTGTTGCATCAGAGCGATCATCTATGCGTAGATCAAAAGTAAGACTACCACCATTAACTTGAAAATCTAGACCATCAATATTTTTGTCTGTGTTTAGGTTAATCTTGACTTTATTTCCCTGTTGAGTAAACCAATTTGCTGCTTCATCGCGATATTGTTTTAATTCACTTATTGAGCCACCATCACAAGTAATTTCGCCATCAAACTTACGAGCTTGATTACCAGAAATAGCACGCAAATGCCATCCTTTTTCATCTTGCCAAATATAGTAGCCACTAGTAGCATTTGGCCCCATACCTTTAGGACGGCCTTTTGGATCTAAAGCAAAGGCTAAGCTAACACAACTAGCAATTAAAGCTAATACTAAAAAAACTCCACCTATTTTCTTTACAAACTGACTTATCATTTTTCCCTCCAAAATTGGTATTAGTCCAAAAAGATTGTTTAGGATTTTACTGACTTTACTGACTTTACTGACTTAAAAATTGGTTCTTGGATGCGACAAGTTTTCTTTTAGGTTGCAATTAACAAAACAACTAGGTGATAACTTTAAATGATTATTTAATCAAGGAAAAGTTGCTATCTTTATATATAATTATAGCCTTCTTTCCTCTCTTGACGCAGCCAAAACCATTGTGTTAGCTTCAGTTTTCGTTTCTATTGTTTCCCAAACTAATCCTCATTTTACAGCCTAAGGAGGCACGCTTTTGACAGAAATCAAACGCACTCCACTTAATGATGCTCACCGTGCTCTAGGAGCTAAAATGGTTGAGTTTGTTGGTTGGGATATGCCTGTGCAATACTCAGGAACAATGCCAGAACATTTGGCTGTGCGTACTGCTGCTGGGCTATTTGATGTTAGCCATATGGGAGAAATAGAAGTTCGTGGCAAAGATGCATTAAAATTAGTTCAGCTTATTAGCTCAAATGATGCTAGTAAATTAGCTGATACTCAAATTCACTATTCTGCCCTAATGACACCTCAAGGCACTTTTGTTGATGATATGTTAGTGCATCGTTTTCATTCAGAATATTTTTTTCTCTGTGTAAATGCCTCTAATATAGACAAAGACTTTGATTGGATAGCTTCTAATGCTAAAGGTTTAGATGTAGAAGTTAAAAATACTAGCGATAAATACTTTCAAATTGCCCTGCAAGGCCCACGTAGCGTAGAAATCCTTCAACCACTAGTTGACATTGACCTTAGTAGTATTAAATATTATTGGTTCAAAGAAAGTAATTTCAGTGGTATTCCAGTTCTATTAACTAGAACTGGTTATACTGGCGAAGATGGTTTTGAAATTTATGGTTTGCCAGATGAAGCAGTAAAGGTTTGGGATAAAGTACTAGAACAAGGTCAACCTTTTGGATTAGTACCTGCTGGACTAGCAGCGCGTAATACTTTACGTTTAGAAGCTAAAATGATGCTTTATGGCAATGATATTGATGACACAACAACTGTCTTAGAAGCTGACTTAGGATGGATTGTTAAACTTGCTAAAGGTGACTTTTTAGGGCGTGATGTTTTAGTTCAGCAAAAAGAAAAAGGGTTAAGCCGTAAAATTGTTGGATTTGAAGTGCTAGATCGCACTCCTATTCGTGATGGCTACCCTGTTTTTGTTGATGGCCAACAAATAGGACAAGTAACTTCTGGTAGTCCTTCTCCTTTTCTGAAAAAAAATATTGGCTTAGCTTATCTACCAATAGATAAAGCCACTATTGGCACAGAGTTTTCTGTTCAAGTGCGCGGTCGTGATATTGCCGTGCGTGTAATTGAAACCCCATTTTATAAAAGAAAGAAATAATTATTACCCCTGTGGAGGCATAAATAATGGCTGAGTATCCAGACAATCTACTTTACACAAAAGACCATGAATGGGTGCGCGTTGATGGAACCCTAGTAACAATAGGAATAACCTACTTCGCGCAATCAGAGCTAGGCGATATTGTATATATTGAATTACCTAAGGTAGGCGAGAGGTTAGCACAAAATGATTCTTTTGGTTCTGTTGAATCTGTAAAAGCTGTTAGCGAAATTTTCATGCCTATTTCTGGTACCATAGAAAAAGTTAATGACAGCTTAAACGACGCTCCAGACCATGTTAACAATGATCCTTATGCTCAAGGCTGGATGATAACAGTAAAAATAGAAACCCCCTCAGAGCTTCATGCCTTAATGTCAGCAACCGAATATGAAGATTTTCTAAGCGAAAATAGAAATTGATGTTATAGCGAACCAATAAATTATTGGTTTCTTATAATAAAAAGAAAGGGACTATCCATGCGTTACATCCCAAACTCCGCCGAGGAACGAGCTAAAATGCTCGCGGAAATGGGCGTGCAATCGATAGAAGACTTTTTTACCAGTATCCCAGCACATTTACGGTTAAACAAACCGCTTAATCTCCCTCCAGCTTATGCTGAGAGTGAACTGATAAAATTCTTCAAAAACCTAGCAGCACGCAATGCTGATCCCAATAGTACTACTTCATTTTTGGGAGCAGGAGCTTATAATCACTTCCGCCCTGTAATAATCGATACTCTTATTTCCCGTTCTGAGTTTTATACTACTTATACGCCTTACCAACCAGAAATAGCTCAAGGTACATTACAAGCAATTTTTGAATTCCAAACTATGATTTGCTTATTAACAGGAATGGAAGTAGCAAATGCTTCGATGTATGATGGCTCAACTGCCCTAGCTGAAGCAGTTTTAATGGCTAATAGGATTAATCGACGCAAGAAAATTATTATTTCTCAAGCAGTCCATCCTGAATATCGTGCAGTACTTGAAACTTACCTAAAAAGTACTGGCCTAACACTTGAAACAGCCGCTTTTAGTACTACTGGCCAAACTTCCCTAGATGGTGTTGAAGTTGATGACCAGACTGCTGCAATTATTCTCCAATCCCCTAATTTCTTTGGCTGTGTAGAAGATTTAGCACTTGCAGCAGAAAAAGCTCATAAAGCTGGTGCTCTACTTATCAGTGCTACAACAGAACCAGTTTCTTGGGGGTTACTACGTAGCCCTGGTGATTGTGGTGCTGACATTGTAGTAGCAGAAGGTCAAGCTTTTGGTATTGCTCCTAGTTATGGAGGCCCTTATCTAGGCATCTTTGCTAGCCGTACCCAATACCAACGTCAAATGCCAGGTCGGTTAATTGGCCAAGCTTATGATGGTGAAGGTAATCGCGGGTTTGTAATCACACTTGCAACACGCGAACAACATATTCGCAGAGAAAAAGCTAGCTCTAATATTTGTACTAACCAAGGGCTATTTATGTTGATGGCAACAATCTATCTGACAACTATGGGTAGACGAGGGCTTCAAGAAGTAGCTATGCAAAACCTACAAAAAGCATCTTATGCGGCTCAAACCATTTCTGCTCTAGATGGTTATAGCCTACTATTTACCGCTCCTCTATTTAATGAGTTTGTAGTAAAAACTCCTCATCCAGCTAAAGAAGTTGCTAAGAAGTTGCTACAAAGTAACATAGTTGCTGGTCTGCCACTATCGCAGTACTATCCTGATATGACACACGCTCTACTAGTATGTGTTACAGAACAAAACACTAAAGCAGAAATCGACGCGCTAGTTGCAGCACTGCAATAAAAGGTTGGGGGCTATTAAATGTCTAATAAAAATCGTATTAAAAAAGTCCGTACTCATATTAGTCAAAACGAGTCTTTGATTTTTGAGCGTTCACGCTCTGGTGCTGTAGGTTATAAGCTTCCTCAGCTAGATGTGCCAGCAACAGAAACAACAAAATTAATTGACCCTAAGTATTTACGCACTGACGATCTAGCCCACATGCCAGAACTGGCGGAGCCAGACGTAATTCGCCATTTTACCCGTCTTTCTACTTGGAATTATGGTACAGATACTGGAATGTTCCCTCTAGGATCTTGTACTATGAAATATAATCCAAAAATAAATGAATTTGTCGCTCGTTTAGAAGGTTTTGCCGCAGCACATCCACTTTTACCAGAAGTCTCTGCCCAAGGGTGTCTAGAAGTAATCTACTTAGCCGAACAACTATTAGCAGAAATTACTGGTATGGCTTCTGTGACCCTTCAACCAGCAGCAGGCGCGCATGGAGAAATGACTGGAATTATGATGATTCGCGCATTACTTCAAGATAGAGGTAATGTACGTAAAAAAGTCTTAATTCCTGATTCTGCACATGGTACTAATCCTGCGACTGCTGCGATTTGTGGCTATACTGTTGAAGGTATTCGCTCCAATGAACGTGGGTTAACAGACTTAGCAGAGCTAGAAAAAAGAATGGATGATAGTGTAGCAGCTTTAATGCTCACTAACCCTAATACTGTAGGGCTATTTGAAGAAAATATAGAAAAAATCTGCCAACTAATGCATGCTCGTGGTGGGCTAGTTTATATGGATGGCGCAAATATGAACGCGCTTTGTGGTGTTGCTCGCCCTGGTGATATGGGCGTAGATGTTATGCATATGAATTTACATAAAACTATGTCTACTCCTCATGGCGGCGGCGGGCCAGGTGCTGGGCCAGTGGCAGTTACAAAAGAACTTGCTCCTTATTTACCTTCTCCAATGGTTGTTAAAAAAGATGACCATTTTGTACTAGATTATAACCGTCCCAAATCTATAGGCCGTATAAGAGCTTTTCATGGCAATTTTGGCGTAGTCCTACGTGCTGTATGCTATATGCTCACTTTAGGTTCAGAGGGTTTACGAGAAAATACAGAAACGGCTGTGCTAAATGCCAACTATATAGCTCATCACTTACGTGATACTTATGATATTCCTTATGAAGGGAA